>NZ_JANPCM010000640.1:0-4449 GCF_031430955.1 Ferruginibacter sp. | reverse complement strand
AATAAAATCATATCTGGTTGCGGCCGGTTATTTTGTACATCAGTGGCCGTAATTAATCCATCAATTTGGTTCCCTGTTTTCCAATGGAGTTTTTCTAAAATGCCCAAGGCGGTTTTTTCGTTATAACCGGTATTTAATACTACTAAAATATTTTTTGCTCTTAAAGCTTCAAAAGTTTCTTCGGCTGCAGGCTGTGGTTTTATTTCAAAACTATCGTAAGCGGTTGCCAGTTCATCTACAAACAAATGGTATATTTTATTGGCTGTTGCATCATCAGGTGTAGTATTTTCCAATGCAATAATATCTTTTATAGCCTGCAGTTTTTCTTTACCTGCGCCAGTGGTAAGCACTTGTGCTAAAGAAAAATTGTAGCCAGCTTCGTTAATTACTTTTTGCAAAGTTTTATACACTACATTGTTTTCATCAACAGTGGTGCCGGCCATATCAAAAACTACCATCTTAATCATACTGCTGCTTTTTATAAGTTATTTTGTATAGAAAGATGCTCCACCATCATTTGTTTGTAGTGCAATAAATCGGGTAAGGGTTCTTGTGTTTTTTTTGCAAGATCATCCCAGCGGCGGATAGCAACATACTGATCAAACAAATCGTCTTCTTCAAAAGCCATGGCTTCTTCGTGTGTCATTACGCCACCCTGAAACTCCAATGTTTTTTTACTGGCTCCGGATAATTGATTATAGTATTCTGGATAGTGATAGGTGAGGTAACGCTTTGCCGCCACATGGCTTTGCACCAGCTTTGCAATTTTTTCTGAAAAACCTTTGCTTAATAAATATTCCGCTCCTAAATTTTCATGATCTACTACACCCACATTATCCATATGCTGAATTTTTTTTTCGGGAAAAGCAAATTCACACAAATGGCCAATATCATGAAAGAACGCAGCCAGTATAACATCATTTGCTGCACCACTTGCTTCTGCTAACTGTGCACACTGGCACATGTGTTCTATCTGGCTAACCGGTTCGCCAATATAATCTTCGCTGCCATAGTTTTTATACAAAAACAGTATCTCCTTTACTGCTAATAAAATATTTTCTGTAACCATACTTTAGTTTTTATAAATGCTTTCTACAGGATCAGCAACAGGATGATTTGCGGTAAACGTAAAGCCGAGTAATTTTGCAAATGTTGCAGCAAGTTGTTTTTGATATAAAGTATTTTCGGTTTTTAATTCTCCCAGCGGTTTTGTATCTGGCCCAATTACAGCAATCCATATTTGTCCGGCATCTTCAATTTTACTGCCATGGTGTTTCCAGTTGTCTTTGTCTTTATCACCACGGCCATGATCGCAGGTTACAATTAATGTAGTTTTGTTTTTGTATTGTGCAGCTGACTGGATATAGTTCCATAAATCAGCAATCATAGCATCTTGCGAATAAGCACTTTTTAAATACTGGTCGTATTCCCCGCCATGTGCAAAATCATCCGTTTCATCAAAGGCAATGTATAATACTTTTGGCTGATACGCTTTCATATACTCCCTTGCAGCAAAGTAAGTAAACACATCAGGCCGTACACCAACAGGGCGTGTGGTTAAAAACTGCATATCATTAATTAACTGTAATGTTGGAGATGAAAATTTCAATGAATCCACATCAGCATTTACATACAGGCCACTTCTTTGTGTATTTAGGATATAAGGAAAAACATCCCAGGTAGAAAAGATTGCAACTTTACCGGTATAATTTTTTTGCTGGTTGATAAACTCCAGCACATTGGTATTTTTATTCCAGATCTTATCATTACTGTTGACTGACGTATCCGGATAGCCTGTAAATATTTCATTATAGCCAGGATAAGAAAACCAAAAAGGATTTGCATTGTTAACTTTATTTCCTGCCCATCTGTTACCATATAACTGGCCCTGCGTTGCAATGGTGTTCCATATAAAAGGGAAAAGTTTTTTTCTTCTTTCCGATGCATCATCAACCCAAAAATCTTTACTGGTGCCGCTGCTGTCTTTAGTATATTTTTTATTTTTTAAAATTACTGCATCTGCCCCGCTAAAAACTTCCTGCCACCGCATACCATCTAAAGTAACTATTACAATATTTTCAGTTTTTGGCTGTGCGGTAACAGCTGCTGATATTGTTTGCAGCAACAGAAATATCAATATATATATTCCCCTTTTCATAATAAAGTTTTTTAAATAGTGGATGGAGCCTTACGAAGGCTCCATCACTTTGTGTTATTGATTGTTACTGCTAAAAATTATTTAATGATCCACATTTTGGCATTAATATCATCATTACCGCTAAACTGCGACTGTATGGCTGCATTTACATTGGCAGTATTAATTGACTTTTCTGCTGTTGGGTATTGAAACCTTAATGCTACCCTGTTACTGTTCCCTGTTCCTGCCCCGGTATTAAAAGTTGGTATGCCCGTACGGCGCCAGTTGTAATAAGCTTCCCAACCGCTGTTTTGATAAAAGGCTAAATATTTTTGGGTAACAATCTGATTTAAACCTGCTGCACTGTTACCGGCGTATTTAACTAAAGGCTGTGCATAATAAGTTGCCCAGTCGTAGTTGATGGTATAAGTATTATAGTCACTTAATGTGCCACTTGGTTTTTGAAAAGTAACAGTATTGGTTCCATTAATGATACCATAAAAACCAATACTGGCCTGTATGCCTTTCGTGTACCAGTCTTCTGCGTTGGCTGTTATCCAGCCACGGTTTACAGCCTCAGCAATATTAAAACACATTTCGGCATAACCAATTTGCGTACAATTTTCTGCGGTAAAAGTGCTGTAATATCTTTTGCGGTTAATAAAAGAATATTTTCCCAGCCCTGCATCGGCACTCATATTGGCTAAATCTTCTCCGCTGCCGGCACCGTTAAATGCGGCAAAACTGTTTGGTGCAGCCCCGGCCGTTACTAATGCTGCTGCAGGTTCTGCTACATAAAAAGTACGGGGGTCTTTAAGGTTAACTAAAGTATTTAAATGAGTAGAAGTCATATTATAGCGGGCTACATCAAAACCAAAACTTTCAGGATTGGTGGGGTATTTATTGTACTGTGCGTTGTAAACATACTGCATGTTATCTTCCATATTTGTAAATATGGGATACTTTGCAGTGTTAGTAAATGTTTCAGTAAATTTTTGTTTGATGCTTAAATCTGCATCACCTTCATATTTACTTAACTGAATTAAAACCCGGAGTTTAAATGCATTTACTGCTTTGCGCCATTTACTTAAATCATTATTATAATAAAAATCGTTTGATAATAAATAACCTCCTTTGGTGATAACGGTACTCATATCAGTATTTGCTTCTTCCAGCAAAACCAATATTTGTTTGAATACTTCTTTTTGAGAATCATATTTTGGGGCAGTATTGGCTAAAGATTTCAGCGCCTCCGATACAGGAATATCTCCTGTTTGCATACTAAGGTTATAAAATAAGTATGCCCTGAAAAATTTACCTAACGCACTGTATGGATTGGGTGAAGCCAGGTTTTTTCCAGCTTCTTCCTCCATCTTAATTACATTTTTTAGTGTATTATAAGTGTTGAATGAAACACCCGACCAGGTGTATTGCTGATCGCCGTAATAGGCATAGTTACAGGCATAAAACTGGTTCCAGCGTTGCGTGGGGCTAAACGGACTTTGATAAATATCGGATAATACCCCATTTAAAATAAGGCTTGCAGGAACACTTGTAGGCCTGTTGGGATCGTTTTGTAAAGTATTGAAATTTTTTTTACAAGAGGTAGCACAAAGTATTGCGCTAACGGAGAGTATAGAAAGTATCTTTTTCATTTTTTAGTTTTTATAATTAATTAAAAAACAATATTTAGGTTAATACCATAACTCCTGGTAGTAGGTGTTTGTAAATTGATGCTGGATTGGCTGCCGGCATACTGGTCAATATCCACATCTTTAAAGCGGCTGTCCTTCATAAAGTATAGAATGTTACGGGCAACAAATGAAACGCTGGCATTTTTTATAAATGATTTGCCTAAAACTTTTGCAGGTAAGTTGTATCCCAAAATTATTTCTCTTAGTTTAAGATAGCTTTTACTCATCATGTTGGGTTCCGGGATACTATGCACACGGCTAACATAATCCTGCACATAAGTTTTAGTGCCGTTGACTGCAAACTGAAGTGCTGAGTAGTTGGTAATTAAGCCGGTTACAGGATCAAAAGTTATTGCAGTACCGTTTGATACCTGCACCCCCTCACCGAGATAAGATTTAATACCTTTTGTATCATCGTATCTTGAAGCACCCAATGCACCTTCAACCGTTTCAATATGGCGGCCACCCTGGAAGGTTTTCTTTCTTACATAATCTTCCATAACTCCACCTACACGGCCATCGAACTGAAAGCTTAATGAAATATTTTTGTAATTGAATCTGTTATTAAATCCCCAAACAAATTTTGGACTTGCATAACCAGCAAATTGCGCTACAGGT
>NZ_JANPCM010000639.1:0-7539 GCF_031430955.1 Ferruginibacter sp. | reverse complement strand
CGGTATAGCTACAGGAAGTAGCTAAAGGTTATACAGCAACGGTGTAAAAATTTCTATAATAGTTTTAATAAAATAATAACGAAACAACTTCTCAATATTGTAAACCCCTACTTAATATCCGAAGTCTTCAACACTGTATTTTGATCTGCATTAACTGTAAGTAAAGGGATATTGATTTTGTACTTACTTTCTATTAAGCCATATTTTGCGGTGTAGTACGATTGTATATCGGTGGTGATAGAACCGGGAGGTAAACCCTGTACTGCAATAGTGGTGGTGGTACGAATGACATCGGTATATGCTTTTCCATTTACGGTGCGGCTAATTCCTTTTTCGGCAATGGTGTTGGTAAAGGTTACGGGTATGGGAGCAGGAAAACCGCTAACAGGTACATTTACAATTTGGCTCCAGCTGATATTTACTGCAGCATTATCTTTTAAATAAATGGTGGAAACGGGACTGATGCCCTGAGCCGCTGAAAGATTTTTAAACGTCCAGTAATCGTTTAGGGTAATATTATAATAATCGTTGAGTGCGCCATTACTGTTGGTAAAAACATGGTACACCCGGGATTCTATGGTAGAATCACGGTTGGTAGAGGTAACTATATTTGTAGTAGTGGTGGCCGCAATATTGTTCTGGGTTTCGTAGGTCCAGGTGCTGCCGGCAGTAAAACTCATGTATTTTGGAGAGTCAACTACAGCAGGGGCGGTACTTTTTTTGCAGGAAATTGCTGCTGCTAACAGTACTAAAATGGCAAAATATGTCTTTTTCATGGGGGAAATATTTGATTTGTTGGTAAATATCGCAATTTTGTTTATAAATATTAAATTTATCTTCTTATCTTTGCGCTCCCAAATTTATGGCTAAACAGGCACTTATTAAACAAGACGGAACAATAGTAGAAGCGCTGAGCAATGCTATGTTTAAAGTAAAGTTAGAGAATGGTCACGAAATTTTAGCTACAATTTCGGGTAAAATGAGGATGCACTACATACGCATTTTACCGGGGGATAAAGTAGGGGTGGAAATGAGCCCTTATGATTTAACAAGAGGAAGAATAATATTCAGGTATAAATAAAATTGTCAATAGTGAATTGTGAAGTGTGAATATTTCACTTTTAATAACTCACAGCAAAAACAAGATCATGAAAGTAAGAGCATCTATTAAAAAACGCAGTGCAGATTGTAAGATTGTGAGAAGGAAAGGAATACTGTATGTGATTAACAAAAAGAATCCACGGTTTAAGCAAAAACAGGGATAAAATCAACAGGCAATTAGCAACAGGCAATTGCCCATTTGGTTTTAAAGAACATTAAACATTCAAACAATTAATATTAGAATATGGCTCGTATTGCCGGTATAGATTTACCAAAAAATAAAAGAGGCGAAATAGGACTTACCTACATTTATGGTATTGGCCGTTCCACTGCACAACACATTTTATCGAAAGCCGGTATTGACTTTAATAAAAAAGTTAACCAGTGGAATGATGATGAGCAAACTGCCATCCGTAACATTATCAGTGGCGAATTTAAAACTGAAGGTGCTTTACGCAGTGAAACACAGATGAACATCAAGCGTTTGCTTGATATTGCCTGTTACCGTGGTTTACGTCACCGTAAAGGTTTGCCTTTACGTGGTCAGCGTACACGTACCAACAGCCGTACAAGAAAAGGTAAGCGTAAGACAGTTGCAGGTAAAAAGAAAGTAGCGAAGAAATAATAATATGCAAAAGGGCAAATGTGCCAATATGCAAAATAATAAGGCTTCAATTTTTTTGAATCAACGCCAGATAGCAGGGAAGCCGCAGGAGGGTTGGTTCAGTTCCGAAAAAAAACGGGATATTTTTTAAAGATTACCTAATTTAAAATTATTTATGGCAAAAGCGCAGGCTGGTAAAGCCCAGGGAGCAAAAGCAGCTTCTAAAAAAAGAGTAGTAAAAGTAGATAGCTACGGCGATGCTCACATTGTAGCAAGTTTCAACAACATTATTATTAGTTTAACCAATAAGCAAGGCCAGGTTATATCATGGTCGAGCGCCGGTAAAATGGGTTTTAGGGGCAGTAAGAAAAATACACCTTATGCTGCACAAATGGCGGGTGCCGATGCAGCTAAAACTGCAGTTGATGCAGGTTTAAAAAGAGTGGATGTTTATGTAAAAGGACCAGGCAGCGGCCGTGAAGGCGCTATCCGTTCTTTATCTCAAAACGGCATTGAAGTAGCGATGATTAAAGACGTTACTCCGCTACCACATAACGGTTGCCGTCCTCCAAAGAAGAGAAGAGTTTAATCAATAGACAATGTGCAATAAGCAACAGGCAAATTGCCAATTGTTTATTGCCAATTTTTAATAACGGGTGCATTATTCATTTTACGATTTTTATAATGATGTACCGACACTAAAAAATCAATTACACAATTATGGCACGTTACACAGGCCCCAAAACAAAAATTTCCAGAATTTTTGGAGAACCGATTACCGGTAATGGTAAGTGGTTAACAAAAAACAGCAACCCTCCGGGTATGCACGGCGCTACACGTAAGCGTAAAACTTTAGGCGAATATGCTTTACAGTTAAGGGAAAAGCAAAAAGCTAAATACACTTATGGTTTGCTTGAAAAACAATTTCGTAAAACATTTGACGAAGCTGCAAGAAGAAAAGGCGTTACCGGTGAAAATTTAATTAAATTATTAGAAGCCCGTTTGGACAACACCGTCTTTCGTATGGGTATTGCACCAAGCCGCCAGGCTGCACGCCAGTTGGTATCGCATAAGCATGTTACCGTTAATGGTGATGTACTGAATGTACCATCTTACAGCTGCAAACCGGGTGATGTTATTGGGTTAAAAAATAAGAGTGCTGCCAACACTTCTATCAGTGGTAATTTGCGTGGCAAAAATGCAAAATTCAGCTGGTTAGACTGGAGCGAAGCAGAAGTAAAAGGTACTTTTATTGCTTATCCGGAAAGAGAGAGTGTTCCTGAAAATATTAAGGAGCAGTTGATTGTGGAGTTGTACAGTAAGTAAGCCTTGAGTCCTGAGCTTTGAGCTAATAGCTAAAAAAAATTGTAAACATTTAAACAACAAAATAAAATGGGAATTTTAAATTTTGTTAAGCCTGATAAAATCGTTCTTCAAAAAGCAACTGAATTTGAAGCCAACTTCGAATTCCGTCCGCTTGAGCCTGGTTACGGTGTAACTATTGGTAATGCCTTACGCAGGGTTTTATTAAACTCTCTGGAAGGTTATGCCATTATTGGTATTAACATTGTTGGTGCCGATCATGAGTTTGCAACCATTAAAGGTGTTACTGAAGATGTAACTGAAGTTATCCTTAACCTTAAGCAGGTTAGGATTAAAAGAAAAGTAGAGCATGACATTAACGTGGAGAAAGTCACGCTTTCTATTAAAAACAAATCGGAGTTTACTGCTGCAATGATTGGTGAAGCTTCACCTTCGTTTGAAGTAATGAACCCTGAATTGCTGATCTGCACAATGGACAGCAGTGCTAAATTAGATATTGAAATAACTATTGGTAAAGGCCGTGGTTATGTGCCTGCAGAAGAAAATAAAGAAAAGAGTTCTCACTTTGGATACATTCCCGTTGATGCTATTTACACTCCGATAAAGAATGTAAAATACACGATTGAGAATACCCGTGTGGAGCAACGTACCGATTTTGAAAAATTAATTATGGAAGTGGTTACCGATGGTACTATTCACCCGGAAGAAGCTGTAAAACAGGCGAGCCGTATTTTAATACAGCACCTGATGATCATTACAGATGAGAATATCACTTTTGATACTAAAGAAGATAAGAAAGAAGATTTAGTAGACGAACAAACTTTGCAATTGCGTAAAATGCTGAAGACACCATTGGAAGATTTGGATCTTTCGGTACGTGCCTTTAACTGTTTGAAAGCTGCTAAAATTAATTCTTTAAGCGAATTAGTTCAATACGAGCAGGAAGACCTGATGAAATTCAGAAACTTCGGCCAGAAATCTTTAAGCGAAATTGAGCAGGTGCTGCATGAAAGAGGATTAAGCTTTGGAATGGATTTGAGCAAGTTGAAATTGGATGATGAATAAAAGCCCCTCCTAAATCCTCCCCGGAAGAGAGGACTTTGAAGAGCTTTTATACTTTCAAAATGTATTAATTATTAAACAGTAGGTTATAATTCCTGACACGGTATAACCGAATTAAAACAACAAAGTCATGCGTCACGGAAACAAAAACAATAACCTCAGCAGAACGGCTTCTCACAGAAAAGCGTTACTGATGAACTTAGGTTGCCAGTTAATTATCAATAAAAGAATTACTACTACTTTAGCAAAAGCAAAAGTTTTACGTACTTATATTGAACCGCTAATTACTAAAACAAAAAACACATCAAGCAAAGAAGCTATTATGCACAATCACCGTATTGTGTTCAGCTACTTGAATGATAAAGATGCTGTAAAAGAATTATTTACTGTTGTTGCACCAAAAGTTGCAAGCCGCCCAGGTGGTTATACCCGTATTATTAAATTGGGTGCAAGGGTTGGTGATAATGCAGAAATTGCAATGATTGAATTAGTTGACTTTAACGAAATTTACGGTAAAGGAATTAGTGCAGCTGCTGAACCTGCTAAAAAAACACGTAGAGCCGGTGGTGCTAAGAAGAAAGCAACTGAAGAAGCTGCTGAAACAACTACTGATACCGCTACAGAAGAAAAAGCATAATTTGAAACTAACTGTTTATAAAAACTCTGATATTATTATCGGAGTTTTTTTTTGATATTTATGCGTCATGACGGTTTAGAGCCGTCTGACGCATAAATATCAAAATGTGAAAAATTTTATTTGTTCATTACGCAATTGAATTGCTTTCTTTGCAAAACTTTTAAAACATGTCGACCACCCACACCAAGCCTGCAATTTTAATTTTAGAAGACGGGAATATTTTTTATGGAAAAGCTTTTGGCAAAATTGGTACTGCCACAGGCGAAGTATGTTTTAATACCGGGATGACTGGTTACCAGGAAGTATTTACCGACCCCAGTTATTACGGGCAGGTTTTAATAATGAACAGTGTGCATATTGGCAACTATGGTGTAAAAGCTGCAGATGTGGAGAGTGACAGTGTAAAAGTGAAAGCTGTTATTGGCCGCAACCTGGAAGATAAGTACAGCCGCTTTATGGCCGATGCATCGCTGCAGGAATATTTTGAAGCACAAAATGTAGTAGCTATTGATGGTATTGACACCAGGGCTTTAGTGGCGCATATACGTACACAGGGCGCTATGAACTGTATTATATCTTCTGAATTATTAGATACAGAACAACTGAAAGCGGAATTAAAAAAAGTGCCTTCGATGGATGGATTGGAGCTGGCATCTGCTGTTAGTACCAATGAAGAATATTTTTTGGGAGATGAAAAAAGTGAATTGAGAATTGCAGTATTGGATTTTGGTATTAAGAAAAATATTTTGAATTGTTTGGTAGAGAGAGGCGCTTATGTAAAAGTACATCCTGCAAAAACAAGTTTTGAAAAATTAGAAGCGTTTAAGCCTGTTGGATATTTTATAAGCAATGGCCCCGGCGATCCTGCACCAATGGATTATGCAATTGCTACAGTGAAAAAAATTCTGGCTGCTAAAAAGCCTTTATTTGGAATTTGCTTAGGTCATCAGTTGCTGGCACTTGCTAATGATATACCTACTTTTAAAATGCATCACGGGCATCGTGGATTAAACCACCCGGTAAAAAATATAATTAGTGGTAAAAGCGAAATTACTACTCAAAACCACGGCTTTGGTGTTGACCCGAAAGCGGTAAAAGCAAATACCAATGTGGAAATAACCCATGTTAATTTAAACGATGACAGTATTGAAGGCATCCGCTTAAAAGATAAGCCTGCATTTTCTGTTCAGTATCATCCCGAAGCTACTCCCGGGCCGCATGACAGCAGGTATTTATTTGATGATTTTATTGAACTGATAAATGCTCCGTCGGCCCAATAGGAGATAATGTTGTTAAGTTAGTTTTCGTAAAGACCTCACCCCTCCCGATTTATCGGGACTCCAAAAGAGAGGGAACTGGAATTTGGTGTTTTATAATTTAAAATACTATTAAACAGGTGCCATTGACCTAAAGTAGGAATTTTGAAATTTATTAGTCAAAACTGTTTCCTAATTTGCATGCAGTAATTTTTTATAATCACTAAATACTCTCTCAGGGGATAGAAGCATGAAAATAGCAATCATCAACGGGCCTAATTTAAACCTGCTTGGCACAAGAGAAGTAGATGTTTATGGCGGAGAAAATTTCGATACTTTTTTTGAAGAGTTGAAGACAAAATTTCCGGCAGCGGAGTTTAGTTTTTTTCAAAGTAATGTAGAAGGAGAATTGATAAATGAACTGCAACGGGTTGGTTATACTGATGAAGGTATTGTTTTTAACCCGGGAGGTTATACCCACACTTCTGTAGCCATTGGCGATGCCATTGCTGCAATAATAACGCCTGTTATTGAAGTGCATATTTCTAATATTTTTGGAAGAGAAGAATTCAGAAAAATATCTCATGTTTCTGCAAAAGCAAAAGGTGTTATCAGTGGATTAGGATTAAAAGGGTATGAGCTGGCGGTAGAATGGTTAATGACCGGTAAATAAATTTTTACATAAAAATAAATTCCCCTCAATAAGCTTTAATATCAATTAGACATCGAATCTATCCGATTAAAAAAATGTCAGTCCCGATTATAATCGCATTGCCGTCAAGTTAATTTTTTTCAGCTTTCAATAAAACCCTTTACCAAAGCCCCATCTGGGGCGAAATATCAGTAGAAATAATTTTATTTTTTATTTCTATTAAGCCCCATCGGGGCGGCATGTTTTTTTTCGCAACCTTTTTGCTTCAATATACCGCCCCGATGGGGCTTTGCAACCAATAACTATCTAATTTCTACTGATATATCGCCTCTATGAGGCTTTTTAACCTGACGCCAATGCGATTATAATCGGGATTGACGAAACCGGTGCGGTGACCAACCGCCTTCGACAAGCTCAGGCTGACAGTAAGGTTTCAATGTCTAATTGATATAATTTATCATTCTGATAAATCAATTACACCATTATCTTTAAAATACCCACAGCAGGGTATAGCTGCAATTTTCTTTACACTTGCATTTAGGGTATAAAATAATTGTATGAAAAAATATTCCTCGCCGGCTAGTTTTGTTTAATCTCATTTTTTTTCTGTGCTGCACAACCTGCAGGCACAACTGAAAAGCTGGAAGTAAAAGTTGGCAACGAACTGACTTACCATGTTAAAAGTAAAGGCAGGGAATACGATTTTATTGTTATTATAAAAGAGTTAAGTGCTTTAAATGAAAATGCCATTGTATTCGACTGGCAAATGACTGTCCCGGTAAATAAGAAGGGCACTATTATTATTGGCCACGATGCTGCTGCCAATTCGAAAGCTTTTTACAACTGGTTTGCAGACGTCGAGAAAAAACTGGATAAAGAAACCCCGGTGTTTATTGCCTTTATG
>NZ_JANPCM010000638.1:0-3519 GCF_031430955.1 Ferruginibacter sp. | reverse complement strand
GGCACCATCGGCATGCATGATGTTTACAAAATTTTCATCGCCACCCAAAAAATCGGGATACACTTTGCAAAAAGCATTGGGAAATAAACCCTGGTCGAGGTTTTTAACAGCCGCATGCACTTCTTCTTTTTGGGCAGATACGCCCCGTTTACTGTATAAAGACATTGTGAATGGTCAATTGTGAATAGTGAATAATGAATCGGGCGCAAATTACAAACGAATTATCCATTATCCATTAAATAATTATCCATTATTCTTTATAGATTTATCCATTAGATTTGCAACTCTTTAAAGAAAAAGAATAAGATCTAATTTAAAAAGCTGCAGTCCCCCTCCAGGGGATAGGGGCAATTTATCCATTAGATTTGCACAACTTTCCTATGCAGGTACATAATAATATAGATAATTTACCGGTTTTTAAAAATGCGGTCATAACTATTGGCACATTTGATGGGGTACACAGCGGCCACCAGCAAATTATCAATACACTTAAAGATGCTGCAGCAGCCGCAGGTGGCGAATCCATCATCATCACCTTTCACCCACATCCACGTAAAGTGGTGTCTTCTGCCGTTACCGGCATCAGGCTAATCAATACGCTTAACGAAAGAATTGAACTTATAGAAAAAGCCGGTGTAGATCATTTGGTGGTAGTGCCCTTTACAGATTATTTTGCCAACCAAACCGCCGAAGAATACATCAGCGATTTTTTGGTAGATAAATTTCAGCCGCATACCATCATCATTGGTTACGACCATCGCTTTGGCAGAGAGCGTAGGGGTGATTATAAACTGATGGAAGAAAAAGCCATCGTCTATAATTATCAGCTGATGGAAATCCCTTTGCATTTGCTGAACACTATAAAAGTAAGCAGCAGCAATATCCGTGAAGCAATTTTACACGGCCATGTGGAAGAAGCCAACCAACTGCTGGGCTACACTTTCTTTTTTGAAGGCGAAGTAGTGCATGGCGATAAAATTGGCCGCACTATTGGTTACCCCACTGCAAACCTTAAAAGCACCGACGAAGAAAAAATTGTTTTAGGCGATGGCATTTATGCGGTGTACACCGAGGTTGATGGTACCCGTTACAAGGCCATGATGAGTATTGGCTTCCGGCCAACCGTAAATGGAAAAAAACGTGTGGTGGAAGTAAATATTTTTAATTTTGAAACAGAGATTTACGGCAAAACCATAAGGGTGTATGTAAAAAAATATTTACGCAGCGAAGTAAAATTTAGTGGACTGGAAGAATTGAAACAACAACTGCACAGGGATAAGGAAGATAGTTTGGCAGTTTTATAAAACTTCGTTTTACATTTTTTTGGCGACGGGCATTTGTTTTTTATGGCATCATCGTTGCCACGCTCGGTTCAACGGCATACCATTGGGGAACTTTTATTGCAGCGGAGATTGAAGCGAAAATATTCTTACCCTTTTTCTTTTTAATGAATCGAAAGTTCAAGCTTTCTGTTTAACCCCTGCGCAATAAGCCGGTACAAAGTTGATAATTGAATATCGGCCCTGCCATTTTCAATGCTTGAAATACAGGTTTTTTAGTTCCTGTTTTTCCGCCATTTCAGCCTGAGTTAAATTTACTTTCTCCCTTTCTTCTTTTAAAATTTCGCCTCAAATAAAAGTCTGTGCTTTTAATTCAAATTCAGAACGTGAAGCAGTGCCGTGAACTCCATATTTTTTATCTAAGTGAGTATCCCGGGAAAGCACTTTATTTTTTGTTTTTTTTACTATTACTTTTTTAATTTTCTGCATTTAATTTTTTATTGATAAAATATTCTTTTTAAATCTCTTTGCTAATTAAATTTCCTGCTTTAGGGCTTTCTGTTTCTTCTTTTAAAATGCATTTATGAGGGCTGCTGGTTTCGGTAATTCTGTTACCGAAAGTTTCTGTCCAACAAAAACAAGTAATCTGTCAGGATTACTTTGTCCAAATTAACAAGTAAATACAATTGTCAGGAAAAGTAATATTGAGAAACGGGTTGTCATTAAAATTGCAGTTTACTTTTAGATTGTGTAAATAGATTAAACAGCGCTTTTTGTCCTTTGCTTTTGAATCAGGATTAAACAAATTCCTGCAAGGAATAATAAAAACGAAATTATTTCGGCTTGTGTAGGATGAAAGCCAGCTATAGAATAGGTTGTGTTTACCCGGATTTTTTCTACTAAAAATCTTTCGGCCCCATTTAAAATAAGATAAATACCAAAAATTACACCCGGTGTTTTTATACGCTTTCTTATGCTCCATAAAAAAAGAAAAAGTAAAGTGCAGGCAATAGTTTCGTAAAAAGGTGTGGGAAAAACCGGTGAGGGTAACATGCGGTTGTGTTCATCATTATCGCCTGTAATTAAAATTCCATCGCTGTTTACATTTTTGGGATAAGCATATCCGAACATCCAATTGGGCAAAAAGGAAGGGCCTTTAAAATTTTTATGTGCTACTTCCGCAAGGCTGCCATGTTTTCTATCAGTAACATATATTAATCTACCTGCGGTATCAGGTGCTTTGCCCTCTAAAAAATATGCAGTGTTACCTGTTAATACATTTTTAAAATCATCTGGTTTAGCTACAATAGTTTTTCCTTTACTATCTGCAACATAAGCACTGTTGTAAATTCCCCAATCTCCATCGCCAGCCACCTGGCAACCAATTCTGCCCACAGCATAAGCAATCATTAAGGCAGGCGCAGCGCTGTCTACCAAATGAATAATTTTTATACCTCTCTTAGAAGCATACCAGCAAATGGCTACTGCTGCCAAAATTAATCCACCATAAAAAGTAAGTCCGCTTGCAGAAAATAATCTTCCTATTGGGTCTTTAATAAAATCATCCCAGTTTTCGAGATTATCAAATAATTTGGCGCCTAAAATTCCAAATATCAAACCAAGTATTATTATGTCTCCCACCCTGTCGTGTGGCCAAATGCGTACATTACGGCGTTCGGGTTCTTTAAGTTTTTGTTTGTTTCTATCGTACCATTTTAATCCTCCTAAAAGTATGGCTACAGCCAATCCTCCCAATATATTTCCCTGGCTTGAAAAAATATATTCCTGTGGATTCATTCCTTCCGGCCGGCTGAAAATTAATCCTAAAATTTTGAAGCCGAAAACAAAACCGATCAATGCATTTATTATCAATTCCATTAAAGAAGCCGGCTTGCCAACCGTTATCATTTCTTCTCTTGGAAATAATAAACCCAGTTTTTCTTTTCGCTTTAATTCGCTGGTTAGTACAATAGCTGCAACAATAAATGCGATGGCAACCATTAAACCAAATGTATTTAAAATATTCAGCCCTTTCCATTCCACTCCAAACCAGTCTTTAAAAACATAATATAAATTGGGATACATTGGTTTATTGATTTATTAGTTGATTAGTTGATTAGTTGATTAGTTGCTGTTTTTTTTCGGCTGCAAGATATTCAAATAATCGCAGCACTTATAAATATAACTTAATCATTACTGTGAAATATATTGTAACTTTAATTATCCCCCCAGCCAGCTG
>NZ_JANPCM010000637.1:0-3674 GCF_031430955.1 Ferruginibacter sp. | reverse complement strand
TGAATTACCGTTTTTTAATTTGGAGTGCAAAGGTAAGGGCTGTAATTGTAATAGCAAAGTAATAAGGGAAGTTTTTTTTGGATAGGGAGATATTTGGGGATAAAAAACCGAAAGCAATAACTTACTCTCTATATAAAGGTTCCAAACTAATATATTAGAGTGTCTAATTACACTGCATATTTCATTACTGTTTTATCCTTCATTCTATAACTGCCTCAGTTAAGATAAAAAAAGATAGCCAGCGAAATGTGGGTTAAAAAAGGTACATTTCGCTGGCTATCTATAGCGCAACAATTGGGGAATTAAACTATTTTCATTCTTTTTTCTCCACACTTCCGCTGCTGCTTACCGATTGTTTTACAGTTGCGCCGCCGTGGTAATCTATACTTCCGCTGCTGCTGGCATTGGCATTAAGGCTAACACTTGCATATACATCAGCACTGCCGCTGCTGCTGGCTTCCACATCTGCATTTTCGCTTAAAAGCCCGGCCGATTTTATATCGCCGCTGCTGGAAACCTGTGCTTTGTAATTTTTTGTTTTACCACTCAAAGTAACCGACCCGGAACTGTTAGCCTGAGCCTCTACCTCAGGTGCATCAACCTCTGCCTCAATATCTGCGGAACTGGTTGCCGTAAAACTAAGCTTGCCAGCATCTTTAATTATATCTAAAACTTTTACGGTTGCGGATGCATCTGCATTAATGCGGATCAATGATGGCGTGGTGATAAACAGCTTCATGTGTACATTATTTAAACTATGCATGCCTTCCATTTTTATCCTTAATTCATTTCCTGATACATTAGTTACAATGTATTTCATAATATTATCATCGGCCTCCACCCTTATTGCTGCAGTAGTACCAATTTTTACTTCTACATCAAAAGAACTGCTGACAGATATGCTGTTAAAATTTCCAACATTTCTTGTTTCGGTTATTACGTTACCACTACCTGTGGTGTAATCGCAGGAGTTTAACATTACAAAAGCGGATAGAATTACTAATAGTTGTTTCATGGTTAAATATTTTTAAGCAAATATAAAAACCTGCCAGTCTAATTCCTATACCATTCAACTAATTATTTACCTTCGCAGCTCTATGACAGAAAAAATACTTATTCTAGATTTTGGATCACAATACACCCAGTTAATTGCCCGTACAGTTAGGGAAGCCAATGTGTATTGCGAAATTGTGCCTTACAATAAAACAATAATTTACAGTCCGGAACTAAAAGGGATTATTTTGGGAGGTTCGCCTTTTTCGGTTAATGAAGAAAAAGCATTAGTGGTTGATGTAAAAGCAATGGTGGAAAACGTGCCGGTGCTGGGTATTTGTTATGGGGCACAATTAACAGCCAAACTTTTTGGAGGAAGGGTTGATAAAAGCGAAAAAAGAGAATATGGCAGGGCCATCTTTACAAAAACAAAGGAAGACAGTTTATTACAAAATGTATCGGCAACATCGCAGGTATGGATGAGCCACAGCGATACCATTAAAGTATTACCGGATGGATTTGAACTATTAGGAACTACTGAAAGTATTCCTGTAGCTGCCTTCAAACGGACAACCGACAACGGACAACGGGCAACAAATTTGCCCTTGTACGGGTTACAGTTTCATCCCGAAGTCTATCATTCTGCCGAAGGCAAAATAATTGTAAAAAATTTTTTAGTAAATATTTGTGGCTGCTCCCAAAACTGGACACCCGAACACTTTATTACCGATACCGTTGCCGCACTTAGAAAACAAATTGGTAACCGAAAAGTAATTATGGCACTTAGCGGTGGTGTGGACAGTACCGTTGCTGCAACGTTGATACACCGTGCCATTGGCGAAAACCTGTATGGTATTTTTGTTGATAATGGCGTATTGCGTAAAAATGAATTTGAAGAAGTGCTGGAAATTTATGCAGAGTTGGGCCTTAATGTAAAAGGCATTAATGCAAGGGAACATTTTTACACCAAACTTGCCGGTAAAATTGACCCGGAAGAAAAACGCAAAGCTATTGGCGGTGGGTTTATAGAAATTTTTGACCAGGAAGCGCATAAAATTGAAGGTGTGGAATTATTGGGACAGGGCACTATTTATCCCGATGTGATTGAATCACTTTCGGTACATGGCCCATCGGCAACAATAAAAAGCCACCACAATGTTGGAGGATTGCCCGATACAATGAAATTAGAACTGGTGGAACCATTACGTTCTTTATTTAAAGATGAAGTAAGAAGAGTTGGTACAGAACTTGGGATACCACAACAAATGATTAACCGTCACCCTTTTCCCGGCCCGGGTTTGGGTATAAGAATTTTGGGAGAAGTTACTGAGGAAAAGGTACGGTTATTGCAAGAGGCAGATGCTATCTATATAAATGGGCTGAAGAAATATAATTTGTATGCAACTGTTTGGCAGGCGGGTACAATCTTGCTACCGGTAAAGAGTGTAGGTGTAATGGGTGATGAAAGAACTTATGAATTTACGGTAGTATTAAGAGCAGTAACTTCGGTAGATGGCATGACAGCAGATTGGGCACATTTACCTTACGATTTTTTGGCCGATATATCCAATGAAATAATTAATAATGTTAGAGGAATTAACCGTGTGGTGTATGATATAAGCAGCAAACCTCCGGCAACTATTGAATGGGAATGATTTTAGGAATTGGGAATTAGGGATTAGGGTTGAGAAGTATTGTTGCAGATTATTTAGATTTAGAATATTTTTATTATGGCTAAGAAATTTTTTATTGGATTATTTATTTTATTTTTTTCAACACATGCGTTTAATGCAAATGCACAAACAGATTCGTCCAAAAAAATGCCCACTTACCGTGTGGCAATTTTTGCACCGCTTTATTTAGATTCTGTTTTCAGCAATAATACTTTTCGCTATACGCAGGGTGTACCAAAATTTATTGCACCTTCTGTTGAATTTATACAGGGAGCACAAATTGCGTTAGACTCCATGAAAATGGGTAAAGAAAATGTAGAAGCTTTTATTTATGATTCTAAATCTTACAACAAAAATATTTCTTATCTTATTAATAATAAAAAATTAGACAGCCTTGATTTAATAATTGGTTCGGTTAGGGATATGGATTATAAGCAACTGGCCGATTTTGCTTTGTTAAAAAACATTCCTTTTATTTCTGCCACACACCCTAACGATGGTGGTATAACAGCAAACCCTTTTACCGTTATTATTAACTCTACCCTTAAAGCACATTGCGAAGCTATTTACAGTTACCTGTTACAAAATCATGGTACAGATATAATTTATTTATGCAGAAAAAAGGGGGCGCAGGAAGATAAGGTAGCTGCATATTTTAAAACGCTTAATGAGCAGGATGGAAAACCTCTATTGAGTATACAAATCCTGAACACGGACAGTACTTTCTCTTCGGATATTTTAAAAAATAAATTAGACAGTAACCGGCAATCTGTAATTATTGGAGGCAGCCTGGATGAAAGTTTTGCCACCGGTCTTGCAACAGCCTGCTATGATTTATTTGAAACTTATCCCATTACTTTAATTGGCATGCCCAACTGGGATGGGTTTGCATCGTTGCAAAAAAAGAATGATTTTGATGGCTTCCCAATTTATTTTACATCTCCATATTTTAATAATAAATGGGACAGCTACAGTAAAATGCTGAACAGCGTTTATTTAAAAAAATAT
>NZ_JANPCM010000636.1:0-4465 GCF_031430955.1 Ferruginibacter sp. | reverse complement strand
ACTGATGAAAAATCTGGAAAAATAAAAAAACAAAAGCAGTAAAGCCGTTATTACAACATGTGCCAAAAGTATCTTTCTGTTTCCTGTTTTTTTTGTACGCAGTAAAAAATGACAGAAGTAAGGAATACAAGCAATAACAAGTGATATTACTCCCAAATAAATATTTGTTATTACAAAATAAGTATCATGCAGGTGTATGTCTAAAGATGATGTAACAAAAAATATTTTCTCAATAATGATTAAAATAATGGGAATTATAAGTAACCAGTTCTCTATTTGTAAAAATATTTTTTTCATTCTTTGTTGTTGAATATTTTTTTATACCAGTAATCAATAAAAAAATAAATAAGCAGGTATAATAAAAGCAAAGGAGAATATTTTATACAACCCATAAAAATAAATGGGGTTACCAGCATTAAATCCTTATTGTGAATACCTATAAAAACAAGAAATACATCTGCCAATATTGGAATTAAGATTGTAACTAAAAGAATAGCAAGCATTCCTTTGTTAGTTGGTTTGATACTTTTTAAAAATAGTTTAAAAGCTTCAGTCATTTTGTTTTTTTATTTCTTCCACTAGCAATTCTTCCCACGGTGTTGTACCATCTTTTTCTCTTTTAAAAATAAAATCGTTGCTGGTAAGAATAACCATTTCTGCAGTAGTGTAAATTTTACAGCCGTCCATTAAATGCCCGCCAATAGTTTTGCCTGAACTGTCGCTGATGCTGATATGAATGTGAGAACCATTTACCGAAACCGTACCCGTTAAACTCACTATTTCAAAATAGTCGCTATCGCTGCTGCCATCGGACTGGTTTGCAAAACGAATGGTATAATTGGTAAGGCTGCCAACACAAGTGCTGATCCACCCGGCTTTAATTTGCTTTTCGGTTACTAAATTTTGTATTTCCTGCTTTAGATCCTGCCCCGGCTTTAAACGAAAGGCATGGGCTTTTATATTTTCCATTGGTGATTTATCTTTATGCTGACATGAAGATAATGCAATGAGTAATAAAAGCCCCCTCCGCCCCCCTCCCGATAAAATCGGGATAAATTACGGGGGAACTTCGGAGAATACTGATGAAACTGGCTATTAAATTTTTACAAAACCAAATGACAATATTTTTTTTAAACATTGATAAGAGTAATTTGTTAAACTTACTTAAACAAAAATTGTTTTGCAAACTAACTAAAATAACTTTGCGTAAATAGATTAAAAATTAAAAATGCTTAAATCAATCCTTTTATCGGTTATTAGTTTTGCAGGTTTAACTTCCTGTGCACAAAAAGATAATGCGGTAAAAATAAAAAGCGACAATAAAATTATGACTACTTCAAATGCAAAATTAGATACAGCTACTTTTGGCACCGGTTGTTTTTGGTGTACAGAAGCCATTTTTCAGCAACTGGAAGGCGTGGAAAAAGTGGTAAGTGGTTACAGCGGCGGACATGTTGTAAATCCTACTTACGAAGAAGTTTGCAGTAAAACCACCGGCCATGCCGAATGTTTGCAGGTTGTTTACGACCCTGCAAAAATAAGTTACGATGAATTGCTTAAAGTTTTTTGGGAAGTGCATGATCCTACAACGCTTAACCGCCAGGGTGCCGATGCCGGGCCACAATACCGCAGCGTAATTTTTTATAAAACCGAAGCTGAAAAAGCTTTAGCAGAAAAATACAAAACGGAATTGAATAAAAGTGGTGCATGGGATAACCCAATCGTTACTACACTGGAGCCTATGACGGTTTTTTATCCTGCAGAAGCATATCATCAAAATTATTACAACAACAATACCAACCAGGGTTATTGCCAGTTTGTGATAAGGCCTAAGTTAGAAAAATTTGAGAAAGTGTTTAAAGATAAATTGAAGAAACATTAAGCAAAAGAGAAAGTATAAATCGACTTATTGGTTAATCAAGCTTTCAAAATCTTCCATAGTAGCAGCATCATCAACTTTAAATTCGCCAATTTTTGTGCGGCGCAGGCTGCTTAAGTAACCGCCGCAACCTAATGCTGCACCATAATCGTTGGCAAGGCTGCGGATATAAGTGCCGGTGCTGCAGATTACTTTAAAATGCACAACAGGTAATTCAATTGCTGCTAATTCAAACGATTTAATATTTATGTTTCTGAGTTTTAATTCTACTTCTACTCCCCGCCTTGCCAGTTCGTATAAAGCCACGCCATCTTTTTTTATGGCAGAATAAATGGGCGGAAACTGCTGAATGCCGCCAATAAATTGTTTTGTTTTTTCCTGCAATAAATGTTCCGTTACAAATGAATAATCTTTTTGCTGTTCGGGTGTACTTTCTAAATCGTAAGTGGGTGTAACAGCGCCGAGTGTTATGGTGCCGGTATATTCTTTTTCAGCAGCCATGTATTCATTTATTTTTTTGGTTAATTTCCCCGTGCAAACAATTAACAAACCTGTAGCCAATGGATCAAGTGTGCCGGCATGGCCAATTTTTTTTATTTGTAAAATGTGCCGCATTTTTCTTACTACATCAAACGATGTCCAGTGCAGTGGCTTATCAATTAATATTGCTTTCCCTTCTAAATAAGTTTGTTGTATTTCCGGATTGATGGGTGGCCTTTTCTCCCTTTCCTTTTTTACCGGCACTTCGCCACCTGCTTCAATTAATTGATTGGTATATCGTAAGCGGTATGTTTGTTTTCGTGCCATAATTTAATTGCAAAGCTATTAACTATAAACTATCAATTGTACTTAAATCGCCTGCCTGGCTTTTAGTTCTAAATATTTATTTACTGCATTAACGGTGAGCATTTCGGGAGTGGTGAGTACAGCAAGTATGCCATGCTTTTGTAATTCTTTTACTATTAATCTTTTTTCAAACTCAAATTTTTCTGCAATAGTTTTTATATACACTTCTTCAATGTTTGTGGCACTTAAATGAGATAGCTGGTGCAATTCTGTATTTTCGAAAAATACTACCATTAGTAAATGATGCCGTGCAATGCTGCGTAAATAATTTAACTGGCGGCGCAGGCCCGATAAAGATTCGAAGTTGGTATATAAAATTAATAAGCTGCGGTGTTTTATACGGTTGCGTATTTGCATGTACAGCATTTCGTAATCGCTTTCTAAAAAAGCCGTATCCTGGTTGTAGAGTAATTGTAAAATATTTTCTCTTTGTATTGGTTTTTTATCGGCTGCAATTAACGAACCCATTTTATTTGCAAAAGTCATCACTCCCACCCTGTCTTGTTTTTGCAGGCAAACATTACTTAACACCAATGTGCTGTTGATGGCATAATCTAAAAGTGTTAATTCGTTAAAAGGCATTTTCATTAACCGGCCTTTATCAATTATGCAATATACCTGCTGCGATTTTTCGTCGGTATAATTGTTTACCATTAAACTGCCTTTACGTGCTGTTGCCTTCCAGTTAATGGTTCTCATATCATCGCCACGTACGTATTCTTTTATCTGCTCAAACTCCATGCTGTGGCCAATTTTACGCATGCGCTTATTACCATGTTCAGTTTGTATAGTAGTTTGAGAAAGTAATTCGTATTTACGCAATTGTAAAAAAGAAGGATAAACCGGAATAGTTTCTGTGGCTTCAATATCGTGTCGGCGCATTAGTAAACCCAGCAAAGATTTTACATACAAAATAATATTACCAAAATTATATTCGCCCCTTTCTACCGGCCTTAGTTTGTAAATAATATTTTTTTGTTCGTTTGCAGCAAAGCGGTAATGTAATTTCCAGTCACGTTTTTGAAACTGCACCGGCAACTCATCAATAATTTCCATTGTTACGGTAAAGGGCATACGGTTAATTACCTGTAGTTCTATTTTATTTTCATCGCCATTGCTCAATCGGTCGGCTGTTAAACGCCTGGCAGTTGGGCTTTTGCTAACAATAAATAAAAACAGGTAATCAATTAAAATTAAAACAGTGGCAACTGCTAACAGTGTTTTAGGCAGTTGCATTAATGGCCTATAAAAAAAAGAGATGATGAATAATACAATGCACAAGCCTATTGCAAGATAAAATCTTGTGGTAAGGAATAGATTGCCGATATATTTTTTTACAGGATTCATAAAAAGTCCACTAAATTCTGTAATGAGGAAATTAGATTAAGACTATTTAAAGTTCTTTTAAAACTCATTCGATGAAATATTTATTCTATTCTAAAAAGATTATTCATATAAAATTAAGTAATGTTCAATAATGATTTAATGTTGAAGAGTGTCTCGCCTTAAGCCAGACCAATGAAGCAAAATAGAATTACTTATGCCTGGCCCCAAAAAAAACAACATCATCTTCTTTTTGATCTCCTCCATATTTCCCCCTTCAGGAGGCGGAGGGGGTTTTTACCTCGGCACTTCAATCGCTTTTAAAATATTATCAATTAAATCATCTGCTGTAATACCTTCCATTTCTTTTTCGGCGGTAAGTATAATACGGTGGCGCAATACATGCGGCGCCATTTC
>NZ_JANPCM010000635.1:0-5809 GCF_031430955.1 Ferruginibacter sp. | reverse complement strand
GGCTTTTAAAGTAGAAAAATACGAACACAATTATCCGCATTGCTGGCGCACTGATAAACCAATTATTTATTATCCGTTGGATGCATGGTTTATTAAAACAACTGCTGCAAAAGAAAGGATGGTGGAGCTTAATAAAACTATCAATTGGAAACCTGCTGCCACGGGAACAGGCCGCTTTGGTAACTGGTTAGAAAATATGGTGGACTGGAATTTAAGCCGCTCAAGGTTTTGGGGAACACCTTTGCCCATCTGGAAAACTGAAGATGGAGAAGAAGAAAAATGTATGGGTAGCATTGAAGAGTTAAATGCTGAAATAAGAAAAGCGGCTGAAGTTTTAGGTGGAGAAACCAACAAACATTATTTGCACGAAGGCATTTTAGATTTACACAAACCTTATGTTGATGATATTACTTTGGTATCTGCCAGCGGCAAACCCATGAAACGTGTGCCCGATTTAATTGATGTTTGGTTCGATAGTGGTGCCATGCCTTATGCACAGCATCATTTTCCATTTGAAAATAAAGAAGCGTTTGCAAAATCTTTTCCGGCAGATTTTATTGCCGAAGGTGTTGACCAGACAAGAGGATGGTTTTACACTTTACATGTACTTGGAGTTTTATTGTTTGATTCTGTTGCCTATAAAACTGTTGTAAGCAACGGTTTTGTTTTAGACAAGAATGGCAATAAAATGAGCAAACGTTTAGGCAATGTGGTTGACCCATTTGAAACACTGGAAAAATTTGGCGCCGATGCTACAAGATGGTATTTAATCACCAATGCCAGCCCATGGGACAGTTTAAAATTTGATGCAGAAGGAATAAAAGAAGTGCAGCGCAAATTTTTTGGTACGCTTTATAATACCTACCAGTTTTTTGCTTTGTACGCCAATGTAGATGGCTTTGCATTTAAAGAAAATTACGTTGCTGTAAAAGACAGGCCCGAGATTGATCAGTGGATCTTATCTTCTTTAAATACATTAATAAAATCGGTACAGCAAAGTATGGATGATTACGAGCCTACACAGGCAGGCCGTGCTATTGAAGAATTTGTTGACGCTCATTTAAGCAACTGGTATGTACGTTTATGCCGCCGCCGCTTTTGGAAAGGCGATTATGAGCAGGATAAAATTTGTGCGTATCAAACATTATATGAATGTTTAGAAACATTGTCTTTATTAATTGCACCAATAGCACCATTCTTTGCGGATTGGTTATTTATTAATTTAAACGATGTAAGCAACCGTTATCAAAACGAATCGGTGCATCATATTCTTTTTCCAAAATCTAAAGAAGAAGTTATTAATACTGATTTAGAAAAAAGGATGCAACTGGCGCAGGATGCTTCTTCACTAATATTATCGCTGCGTAAAAAAGTAAATATAAAAGTGCGTCAGCCTTTGCAAAAAGTTTCTATACCGGTTATTGATAAAGAAATGGTGCAAAGGATACAACTGGTGGAAGATATTATTAAAGCCGAAACCAATATTAAAGAAATTGAAGTACTTGCAGATGATAATAATTTTATCCAAAAAAAAGCAAAAGCCAATTTTAAAACCCTGGGTAAAAAGCTGGGTGCAAAAATGAAATGGGCGGCGGAAGAAATTGTAAAGTTCGACAATGCTACTATTGATAAAGTGCAGGAAGGTAATTTTCTTTTAAATACTGATTATACTGCAAAAGGTGAAGAACCCATTTACATAAGTGCAGAAGATATGGAGGTTTCTACCGACGAGATACCCGGCTTTGAAGTGGCCAGCAAAGGATCATTAACTGTGGCGCTTGATATTACTATCAGCGATACCTTAAAAAAAGAAGGCGAAGCCCGTGAGTTTGTAAATCGTATTCAAACCATACGTAAGGAAAGTGGCTTTAATTTAACCGACAGAATTATTGTAAAAGTATCTGCAAATGAGGGTCTTGAAGCATCATTTAATGAATATAAAACCTATATTTGCGCCGAAATTCTTGCAGATTCCCTGGAGTTTTTGCCTGAAATTAACGATGGTAACGCTATTGAAATTAACGAAGCCATTATAAATGTGAACGTTATAAAAAAAGGAGTAGAATATGGCAACTAAAAAGAAAGCTGCAAAACCAGCGGCAAAAAAGCCGGCCAGCCCAAAGGGCAAGGCAACTAAACCCGTTAAATCAGCCCCGAAAAAGTCAGTGCCTGCAAAAAAAGCAAGCAAACCTGCTCCTAAAAAGGTTGCTAAACCAATTGCAAAAGCAAAAAAGCCAGCTCCAAAACCAGTAGCTAAAAAAGTGGCTCCTGTAAAAAAAGCTGTTAAACCTCTATCAAAATCAGTATCAAAAAAATCGGTACCTGTAAAAAAGCCGGTACAAAAACCTATGGCAAAAAAAGTTGAAGTGAAAAAAGTGGAAGTAAAAGCTGTACCCGTAAAATCAACAGCTGCTGTAAAAGCAAAGGATATTAAAGTAGTACCACCAAAACCTGTAGTGCTGCCAAAAATCAATACCAAGACTGCCCGGAAATATCAGCCCGATTTTACAAAGTCTGTGTTGGATCAGCCTAAAAACGATCCGGGTGCACCAATTGTAAGATACAGCGATAACGATTTAACCGAATTCAGAGAATTGATTCAGCGTAAATTAGAATCTGCTAAAAAAGAGCTTGCTTATTTACAGGGTTTAATTACCCGTAAAGATGAAATGGGTGGCGATAATGATGATGCCCGTTACATGACGATGGAAGATGGCAGTATGAGTATGGAAAGAGAACAGTTAAGCCAGATGGCAAGCCGCCAGATCACTTTTATTGATCATTTGGAAAAAGCATTGATGCGTATTGAAAATAAAACTTACGGCATCTGCCGCATTACCGGTAAATTAATTGATAAAGCCCGTTTACGTGCTGTGCCACATGCAACATTAAGCATTGAGGCTAAGATGGGTTCGGTGAAGTAAGAAAGGAATTTGTAATTGGGAATTAGTTTAAGGGAATGAGTAACTTCATTCTCTTTTTTATTGGATAGATTTATCTACTTCACTTCCTGCATATCCACCAACCTTTTATAAAATCCATTTTGCATTAGTAAACTGTCATGCGTACCCCGTTCTACAATTTCTCCTTTTTGCAATACAATAATTTCATCGGCGTGGCGGATGGTGCTTAAGCGGTGGGCAATTACAATGCTGGTACGGTTGCTCATTAAATTATTTATGGCATCTTGTACTAAACGTTCGCTTTCGGTATCTAATGATGAAGTGGCTTCGTCTAAAATTAAAATGGGAGGATTTTTTAATACTGCCCTTGCAATGGTTATGCGTTGCCTTTCGCCGCCACTTAATTTACTGCCACGGTCGCCAATGTTTGTTTGATAACCATTTTCTTTTTGTATAATAAAATTATGGGCATTAGCAATTTTTGCAGCAGCTTCAATTTCTTCTTTTGTTGCATTAGGTTTGCCCAATGCAATATTGCTGGCGATAGTATCATTGAATAAAATGGGCTCCTGCGTAACAATACCCATCAGGCTGCGCAATTGATCCAATGAATATTCTTTTATATTATTCCCATCAATAAATAATGTACCACTACCTACATCATGAAATCTCGGTACCAGGTCGGCCAGTGTACTTTTTCCTGAACCACTGCTTCCAACCAATGCTACAGTTTTTCCTTTTTCTACAGTAAGATTAATATCCTTCAATATCACAGCATCTTCGTAGGCAAAACCAACATTTTTAAACTCAATAGCAGTATGAAAAGCAGCAATTGATTTTGGATTAGTGATTTCTTCTACAGTTACCGGAGCTTTCAGCATTTCTTCAATTCTTGCAATGGCAGCAGTGCCTTTTTGCATATTATAAAATGAAGTAGATAATGATTTTGCCGGGCTGATAATTTGTGTAAAAATCCCTATGTACATAATAAAACCGGCACCTGATAAGCTTCTATCGTTATTACCTAAAACCATATCGCCTAATACCAATTTACCACCAAAATAAAGGATGCCGCAAAGCACTAACACTCCCAAAAATTCCGACAATGGAGAAGCCAGATCTCTTCTGTACTGCATCTTGTTTTTTATATGAAACAGTTCGTTATTGGTAGTTCTAAATTTATTACCAATTATTTTTTCTGCTGTAAATGCTTTAATAACCCTCAACCCAGTCAATGTTTCTTCCAGTACCGATAATGCCTCGCCTTGCTTTATTGCAGAATCATTAGATTGCTTTTTTAAAGCCCGGCTTATTCGGCCAATGATAAAACCAGTAAGCGGTAAGAATATTAACAGGAACAAAGAAAGTTTTGGACTGATGAATATTAACGTCCCTAAAAGAATGATGATATTTAAAGGGTCTTTAATCAATCCTTCTACCGTACCCACAACCGATGTTTCCAATTCAGCCACATCATTAGTCATACGGCTCATAATATCACCTTTACGTCTTTCGGTAAAATAACCAATTGGCATTTGCAGAAGTTTTTGAAACAACTCCTCCCTTAACCGGTTCATTACGCCATTACGCATTGGAGTAATAATGTAATAAGATAAATAAGTGAAAAGGTTTTTTAGAAATACCGCTACCAATACCAACACACAAATAATTACAACTACATACATTTTATCATGCTCAACAGCCGTTTGCTGTAAGTAATAACTAATAAAATTTATAAAATCTGTAGAAGAAGTAATGTGTTGTGGTTTTACCACAAGTGTATTAGATGGATCAAATATTATTTTAATAAAAAATGGCAGAGAGCCAATTGAAATAATTGAAAAAACAATTGATAACAGTATAAATAAAAAGTATAACCCAATATTTGCTTTATATGCAGTAAGGTAGCTGTACAGCCTTGCGTATTTCTTCATTGTTTTAAAAATAACCTAAATAGCAGCAAAGTAACTAATTTTACAGCTATTAAAGCGTAAACATTATGTTAGAAGGTAAAAGACAAAAGCAGGTGGCCGGGCTGCTGAATAAAGAGCTGAGCGATATTTTTCAACGCCTGGGTTTAAATATGATTGATGGCGGCATGGTCTCTATAGCCGGCGTAAAAATTACTCCCGATCTTTTTGATGCCCGTATTTATTTAAGTTTTTTTAAAGTAAAAGATAATGATCTTGCCTTAAAAAAAATTGAGGAGCATGCCCACGAAATAAAAAAAGAATTAACATCCAGGGTAAGGCACCAATTAAGGAGTATGCCCAAGCTAACTTTTTATATAGATGATACTTTGGAATATGCAGAAAAGATAGATAAGCTGTTTAAGGAAATAAATGAAGCCCCCCCTATCTCCCCCGATGGGGGAAAAAACGGAAAAGAACAAAGCCCTGATTGAAGTTGCAGAATATTGGATGAATTATTTTTTGATTCAACTAATTAACCATTTAACCAATTAACATTGTACCTCACTTTTGCCTGGAGATATTTTAAAGCAAAAAAAAGCGCAAATGCCATTAATATTATTGCATGGGTAACGGTGGGTGTTATTGCGTTTGCCACCTGCTGCCAAATTTTAGTGCTTAGTGTTTTTAATGGTTTTGAAGGATTGGTAAAATCTTTATACGCTTCATTCTATACCGATATTAAAATTATGCCCGGTAAAGGAAAAACATTTTTTATTACCCCTGCACAATTAACTCAAATTAAACAGCAGCCATTTGTACAAAATTTTTCTTTAATTGCCGAAGAAAAAGCATTGCTGCAAAATGGTGATGGTGCACAAACTGTGGTGTATTTAAAAGGTGTAGATTATAATTATCCTGACGTATCGGGTGTGCCTGCTAAAATAAGTAACGGAAAATTTGCTACAGGCACTGCTGATGAACCGGGTTTAATAT
>NZ_JANPCM010000634.1:0-11698 GCF_031430955.1 Ferruginibacter sp. | reverse complement strand
GTTCGGTTTCATTTTCCAAGGTTTTAGAAACTGAAAAAAGGATGATCGAAAAGAAAACTTACATCTGGCGAATGACTTATTATCGCAATATTGGTTTCATATTGCGTAGCGGTTTGCATTGCTGTAATTGTGCTGTGCAGGATCCGGATTATATAGGTATTGGTTTTAAAACATTAATCAGCAATAGGGGTGCATGGCCTGTAAATATTGAACCAGCTGGTGTATTAAATGATTATATCCCATTCTATTTTCATTATAAAATGCCCATGCTGTATAATATTTTTAATAATGAAGTAACAGATTACAGGGGAAGGCAGGAAGAGATTATTTACCTGGTGAGTTCTGCAGAAAAAGTTGCAGAACTGCAGTTGCCTTTTGTATTTACCGACAGACATGCTTATGTTGTTTACAAAAATTTCTTTAATGAATACGCCGACCTTGAAAAACTTGACTGGCGAATTATTAAAGACGAAACATGGTATTTACAATATAGCCAGTTAAGAAAAGAATTAAAACAGGCAGAGTTTTTAATTCACCAGCATTTGCCGGTAGAGGGTATTTTAGGTATTGTTGCTCACAATGAAGAAATAGCTACATTTGTGAAAAATGAAATAGCTACGGCCGGACTCTCCCTTAAAGTTGCTGTAAAACCTGAATATTATTATTAATGATAAGCTACAAAAATAGTAACCTGCTGCAATCAGATGCAGAAGCTTTGGTAAATACCGTTAACATGGTAGGCATTATGGGCAAGGGCATTGCTTTGCAGTTTAAGGAATATTTTTCTCTCAACTTCAGGTTGTACCAAAAAGCCTGTAAAGCAAAAGAAGTAGTAATTGGTAAAATGTTTGTTACAGAAACGGGGCAGTTTACGGGACCAAAATACATCATTAACTTTCCAACTAAAACAGAGTGGAGAGCCAATACCCGGATTGAATATATTGAAGAAGGTTTAGATGATTTGATAAGGGTAATAAAAGAAAAGAATATTAAATCTATTGCAGTGCCGCCACTTGGATGCGGTAATGGTGGCTTGGATTGGAAAGATGTAAAACCGCTAATGGAGAGAAAGCTTTCTGCAATTGCTGCTACAGTAAATATTGAAATTTATGAACCAGGGCATCATGCATATGCAAAAACTACTGTTGGTTCACAAGCGCCTAAATTAAATAAAGTCAGGGCTCTGGTATTAGCGTTGGCTCAACGTTATAATATACTTGGCTTCGATATTTCACATTTGGAAATTCAAAAGTTGGCTTATTTTCTTCAAGCAATGGGGCAGCCAGATTTAAAACTTCAATTTGAAAAAGGTGCATACGGACCATACGCTGTTAATCTTAAACATTTACTGGCTTATTTGGAAGGATATTATTTTAAAGGACAAATCCGTTTTCAGGATATGAAACCAACAGATGCCCTTTTATTAGTTAAAGAGTATTTGCCGGAAGTGAATACAATTATTGAAAAAGAATTGACTGATGAAGAAAAAAACAGGTTAAAAAAATTAACTAGTTTAATAGAGGGTTTTGAATCGCCGTTTGGTTTAGAACTTTTGGCTACAGTTCACTGGGCTGCAAGAGAAAGTGGAAACAATTCATCTGTAGATATCATTAAAACATACATTAGTAACTGGTCGCCAAGAAAGAAATCGTTAATGACTGAGCCCCAAATTGGTATTGCACTGGATAGAATTAATCAACACTTTGCCTGATACTTCTTAATCTTCTAAGACAAGTTTAGAACTAACTTTTTGCCTTTGTTGGTGTTACGCACCAATCTTCGCTCCCTTCCTCGCCGTTGTTGCGTCTTATTGACCAACAACGAATAGCCCAAGCATGCTGTTACCGAAAAAAGCATTTCGCATTCGCAACAATCGTTTACTGCGATGCATCGTTTTCGCCGCCGTAGGTATTCGCTACTCAGCATACGCCCCGGCTGGTTCATGACCAACGGGTAGCATGGCCTACGCTGCATTTAAAAAAGTGTACAATAAATATAAAATATCGTAGCAGCATTATAAGTACAACGCCGTTGGTCAGGAGACCAGACGGCGGCACGGTGATGCTTCCTGTTTTGTTTACATCAGGTCAGGAGACCTGCCCCAAACCGGGAGGTTCTGTTCAACCTTCTCCCCCAACCTCTATTCCATCATTTCCAACGGGAAGTTCCGCCGGCACATCAGGGTCTTTAAAACTTTGTTTAACCTCCTCGGCTGTGTCCTCTTTTTTTGCATCCTTAATTTTTTCAACAACCGGTGGCAACCCATCTTGCGGCCGGGTTTTGCTTTCCGGTGTTTTGTCTACATCCGTTTGTGGTGTGTTAGTTTTATCCATTGCATTTCAATTTTATTATGATTGTGTAATTGATACTGCTAAAGAGATGCCAGAAAAAAAAAGTTTCGTTCCAGTGGAATTTTCTCGCCTTTGTTGGTGTTACGCACCAATCTTCGCACCCTTCCTCGCTGTTGTTGCGTCTTATTGACCAACAACGAATAGCCTAAGCATGCTGTTACCGAAAAAAGCATTTCGCATTCGCAACAATCGTTTACCCAACTGGCTTAAGTGTTTGGCCCTCTGGCGCAAGGTGTTCCGCTTTAGCGGATCACTTGTGTCTAACAGTTCCAGCGATTTTTAACCGCAGCTTAATGCAATTTATTTAAAAAGAGGCGGTATTGTTTATTTCTCATTGCTCTTATGTAGCTCTCTCACAATCCACCCCGGCAGCTTCGTCATCACTTCTCTAAAAAAAATAACGATAGTAATCAACCAGAGCTTGCCTGCAAGCCAGTGATCATTCTCAAAATAATTTATCCAATTTTCTTACCTTGGGTTGGCAAGGTTATAAACTACCTAACGATGTATAGTAACTTAAAAAAACTGCTATGGGTATGAGAAAAACTGTATAGCAAATCCATTCTTTTCAAAATGTATTTTTAGTATTTAAACGGTGCATACAAAATTTGGTGATCTTGTTTTATAAAAAAATAAACAATGAAATTTATATGAGCTAATGTTAGCAAACCCATCATGCTATAAAAAAACGCTCAACTTTTTAAAAGGCAAGCTTACCGGTTGGTATGAAGTTTACTTATTGAGGTAGTTTTAAAAAATAATTAAATGATAAAACAAATACAATTACAAAAGCCGCCGAAAAAGATTTATTCAATGAGCTGTCGCAACTTATTGAGCAAAGCCAGCAGCAGGTAGTGGCACAAGCCAATAGCACCCTTACACTATTGTTTTGGCATATTGGTAACCGCATTAATAAAGAAATACTTCAAAATAAACGGGCAGATTATGGCAAACAGATTGTGGCGACACTGTCTACACAATTGAAGGAAAGATATGGTAGAAACTTTGAGTTGGGCAACCTGCGTAGAATGCTACAGTTTGCCGAGCAGTTTCCCGATTTGTCAATTGTCGCGACACTGTCGCGACAATTGAGTTGGTCACATTTTAGAGAATTAATACCAATCAAAAACCAGGAAGCAAAACTGTATTATGCTCAGGCATCTGCCACACAATCATTAGGCGTAAGAGAACTACGCAAACAAATTAGCACCAAAACCTTTGAACGAAGCAGCATAGCCAATTTACAAAATACCAGTAACCATCCTGCCATCCACAACAGTTTTAAAGACCCCTATTTTTTAGATTTCTTAGGACTGCAAAATACTTATTTAGAAAAGGATTTGGAACAAGCGATTTTACGGGAACTGGAAGCCTTTATTTTAGAATTGGGCAAAGGCTTTGCTTTTGTAGAACGCCAAAAGCGGATGATAATTGATGGCGAAGATTTTCATTTAGACCTGCTTTTTTATCACCGGAATTTAAAACGTTTAGTAGCTGTAGAATTAAAGCTGGGTAAGTTTGAAGCAGAACATAAAGGCCAAATGGAATTGTATTTAAAATGGCTGGATAAATACGAAAAGGCAGCAGGTGAATTGCCACCGGTAGGCTTAATACTTTGTGCCGAAAGCAGCAGGGAACAAATAGAATTACTGGAGATGCACAAAGACGGCATAATGGTAGCCGAATACTGGACGGAACTGCCACCTAAAAAACAATTAGAAAAAAAGATACACAGTATTTTAATAGAAGCCAAAGAAAGAATAGACCGAAATAAGTTATCGGAATAACAACAGCCTTATACAAAACCTGTAACTATAAAAGTTTTGATTATAACAACTGAATTTTGCCGGCACTGTCGGCAAAATTGGGAAGGCAATTTGCAAAACACTGCCAAAATTCAATTGTCGTGCCACTGGCACGACAATTAAAAACAAACACTACATTCACACTACCATGGATAAATTGCTGTCCGATCTAAAAAAAGCCATTGAAATTTTTCATAAAAACCTTGCCATGCAAAAACCTTATTTGCAGCAAGAGGTAAGTAATCTTATTCAGCAAAATTGTACCAACCACCATATAATAGAAAGGCACCTGGATACCCTTTTAGATTTAGGTATGCATAATATTGGTAAAGATCTATTTATTCAACTGCTGGATTATTATAAAACTATAAATATGGAAGATGCTATGTTTTACCGGAATGAATATGATAAAGAAGATTAAAAATTTGCACACCAATCTCCTCACAACAACAACAGCACAATCGTTAACACCACACCCGCCAGCGTAAAATACAATCCCTTTTTAAAAATACTCGTCTTAGGCATAAACATCCAAAAGCTGGAGAGTACAAAAAACAATAACGATACACCAAAAAATATATTCAGGTAAAACAGAGGGTCTTTGGTACTGGCCTTGTGCAGGTGCGTTAATTTTTCTACCATTTTTGGTAACTGGGTGGTGGTATAACTTACTGCACCGGTGGCGTTATTGTACGTGCCGTTTTTAAAAGTTTGCACATCACCATTTATGGATTCTATTTTTAAATCACGGGAGCGGATGGCTTTGCCGAGTGCATCGGCAGTAAGGCCCGGCTGCAATTGCTGTTGTACCTGTTTGGTTTGTTTTAAAAAATTGGTATCTCTAAAAATAAGCACAATGCCGCTGAGGGCATACACGGCCATAATGCCCGCCAGAAAGAAACCGAGGTAACGGTGATAGATACGCATGGTATTGTGTACAGTGGCTTTGCTGCTCATTTATATTTTTAATTTGTTGCAAAGAAAAGGAAACAAAAAAACATAGCCACCAGAATAAGGAAAAGGATTTACAAAAAAGGAGATTATTTCACAAACAATAGTTTACTAAAAAATTGCCGCACCTCTTAAAAATCTGCTTGTCCAATTTCCTGCATAAAAAACAACAGCCACTGCAGCATTAACTTTTACTGTTGTAAAAAATACCCCAACTATAAAAACAGCCGGGGCATTTTTACAGGTGTAGTGTTTATGGCTGTACTTTATTGGTGTTGGCCACAATAACCGAAGCAAGCTGGCGGCCATTGGGCAGTTCGCTGGAAGAGTAATAAATTTTTAAAACATTATTGCTGCCTTTTTTAAGGCTGATAATATCCTGTACACTGCAGCTCATATCGCCAGGGGCAGTTGAGGCATCATTAAAACGCCATTCTTTTATCAATTTGTTTTGCTCATCTTTAATGGTAACAATTCTGTTTTTACCCACTTTACCGCAATGATGATAGCGGATGGTTAGTTTATCGTTGGCAGATGCGGAACTGAGCTGCAGGGTTTTTACATTTTCCATGTCTTTACCAAATTGCTGCAATACAATTTTACCGTTAAGGGAAATTTCAAATCCTTCGCCGCCAACTGGCGAGGCAGGTGAAAGTTTTGATGAGAAAGAAAGCAAAGTTGCGGCTATGGCAACCAGCATAAGTGTTTTACTGATAATTGATTTCATGACTTTAATTTTTAGAATACAAATTTGTATCAACAAAAACACAGGTGAAAAATATTTACACCAGGGGGAATAATGGCTTGACGAAAAGAACAATTGCAGTTGGTTGAGTTTACCCCGAATCTTAAAAAAAAATTAATGATATCAGAAATTCTTTTTTGTTGCCTTTATATTGATGCCATAAAAGAACAACCGGGTTTTAAAAAGATATCTTCCTAAAACCCGGCGGGCATAAAAACAAAACACAAAAAAAAATTAGTTGCTGTTTTTTGGTGGCGATGGATTGGTAGTTACTCCTGTAGTCTCCACTAAAAACTTATACTTAAAGGCTGGAGAAAAATCACTGGGATCGTCGCTGGTTACATAAATATTGTAACTTATTTGACCTGCGTTGGGAGGAACAGTGGGATTTACCGGGCCAAAAACAACATAAGTTGCGCTGGTAGCAGTTAATTTTTGCCTGATGGTGGTGTATTGGGCAGGCGATATTTGTAAGTTGCCTAAATAACTGCCCGATCCATACATAACGGGGCTTTGTCTGCCAATTAAAAGTTTAACATCGGGCAAACGGTCATTCCAACTGTTACTGTTACCCGTCCACCCACGCAGGGTAAAAGCATCAAGGCTATCATAAAATCTAAACGTTATTCTTGTGCCATTACCTAAGGCAGCAAAGTCGGCAGCAGTTATCCATAAGGTATCTAAATGGCCGCTTAAAAGATTGGCCTGCACTGTAACCGTTGCTGGTGGTGTGTTTGCTTCGGCAACGGTAGCATCGGTTTTGGGTACTGCAGCATCATTATTATTGCAGGAAGGTAATAGCAGCACCAGTACAATAAAAAATAAAAATGCACCCGCCAATAAAAAAATCTTTTTCATGATGATGGTTTAATGATTAAAGAATAAAAAAGGAAGATTATTTGAGTATGTAAAAGATAAACTGTAATTTCCTTAATGTCAAGCTTTCTGTAAAATTTTTTATCAGTACCCTTTATTTTATAAGTAAAAAAATATTCCTTGTAAATTATTGACAACGATGAAGGCACTGTTAGGCTTTATACTGGATTGGTCGGAAGTATGGGCACTGCTTATACCCATCATTTATTTTTTATTCCACCGCAGGCAGCCGGGTTTTTTAAAGCCGGTAATTATTTACCTGTTTGCTGCTCTGCTGCTAAATTTAACGGGTAATATTATTGCGGAGTATAAAATTTATCTTCCATGGTGGCTGCAAAGCAATAATCCATTATACAATGTACATTCTGTTATTCGTTTTATCTGTTTCAGTTATTTTTTTATAGCGCTTAACCAACAGGCATTTAAAAAGTGGTTGTATATTTTGCCTAATCTTTCCCTGTTAATAATAATTATTAATTTTAGTACGGTTGAAAATTTTGGCAACCCCAATCATTTAAGTGGTAATTTACTGGCGGCAGAAGCGTATTTGTTACTCATCTATTGCATGCTGTATTATCTTGCTAAATTAAGAGAGGAAGAAAGCGACCTTAGCAGCGGCCCCGATTTTTGGATTGTAACAGGGCTGAGTATTTATGTAGTAATTAATTTTTTTGTGTTTTTATTTTATGTACCCATGATAAACCAAAACCCTGCATTGGCAGATAATATCTGGAACGTACACAACATTGCTTACATTTTATTTTGCATTTTTATAACCAAAGCTTTTTATGCATCTGCTCGACATCAGCTTACAGTCTAGGGTTATCATTGGCATATCGGCCATGGTGCTGCTGTTTGGCAGCTTCATTATTGTGTTTATTGCCAACCAAAGAAAAAAATTACAGTACCATAAAAATTTGCAGGCCATTCATCAGCAACAGCAGCAACAGTTAATAGAACAAAACCTTAAACTGGAAGACAGGGTAAAAGAAAGAACAACCGCATTACAGGAACAAAAAGAAAATTTGCAGGTTGCTTTAACTAACCTTAAAGCCAGCCAGCTGCAATTGGTACAAAAAGAAAAAATGGCATCGTTGGGGGAAGTAGCTTCGGGCATTGCCCACGAAATACAAAACCCTTTAAACTTTGTAAATAATTTTTCGGAAATAACCGAAGAACTTTTGCTGGAAATGAAAGAACTGCTTGCAGCGGAAAATGGAAATGTAAAAACAACGGAGGAAATTGATTTACTGGTAGAGGATATTATTGAAAATCTTAAAAAAATAAATCATCATGGCAGGCGTGCCGATAATATTGTAAAGAATATGCTGCAGCATGGCCGGAGCAGCGGCAACGAAATTGTTTTGACCGATGTGAATTATTTAGCCAACGAATATATTAACCTGGCGTACCATGCTTTTAAAGTAAAAGACAAAACTTTTCATGCGGTAATAAATACGGCATTAGACCCCACGCTGGAAAAAATTAATATTATAGCAGAAGATATTGGCCGTGTGCTGATGAATATTTATGATAATGCTTTTTATGCCGTTAGCGAAAAGAGTAAAAAAAATGAACCCGGTTATGAGCCCACTGTAACTTTAACTACAAAAAATGAAGGCAACAAAATAAAAATCATCATCAGGGATAATGGTGTGGGCATTGCAAAAAAATATACAGATAAAATTTACCAGCCGTTTTTTACCACCAAGCCTACCGGCACCGGCACCGGCCTGGGCTTATCTTTAAGTTACGATATTATTAAAGCCCACCAGGGCGAAATAAAAGTAGATGCTGCTGAAGGTGAGTTTGCAGAATTTACTATTGAGCTTTTATACGATTAATTTTTACGCAAAATAAAATTACTTATCTCTCCAAAATATTCCTGTACTACATTTGCTTTTTTTAAAAAATAATTATGCAACAATTAAAAGATAAAACAGCTTTTATAACCGGCGGCAGCCGTGGCATTGGTAAAGCTATTGCAATTGCATTGGCAAAAGAAGGCGTTCATATTATAATTACCGGCCGCAACGAAGCATCATTGCAGCAAGCGCAGACTGAAATAAGTAAAGAAGGTGTGAAGGTGATGTATGCAGTAATGGATGTTGGTAAAAGGGCTGATGTAGAAAAAGTTATTGCAGGCATTACAGCAAAATCGGCACCGGTTGATATACTGATAAATAATGCAGGTATAGGTGCCTTTGGTAATTTTTTAGAAATGCCACCAGAAAAATGGGAAGAAATTATACAGGTAAATTTATTGGGGGTGTATTATACCACCAGGGCAATTTTACCGGGTATGATGGAAAGAAAAACCGGCGACATTATAAACATTTCTTCCACCGCAGGTGAAAAAGGTGCAGCAGTTACCAGTGCTTACAGTGCATCAAAATTTGGATTGCTGGGCTTAACAGAATCTTTAATGATGGAAGTAAGAAAACACAATATAAGAGTGTGTGCATTAACACCAAGTACAGTAGCTACAGATATGGCGATAGATCTAAAATTAACCGATGGTAACCCTGATAAAGTTTTGCAGGCTGAAGACCTGGCAGAATTGGTGGTGGCACAATTAAAACTTAACCGCAGGGCCTTATTAAAAACGGCCTCGCTGTGGTCAACTAATCCATAACATATTTTTTTAAAAATGTACCACGCCTTTATTTATGCTGCCGCAAAAAAATAATCCTTTACACAATATTACGCTGGAGCAAATAATGAATTATTTAGTAGAAACCTGTGGTTGGCAATACTTGGCAGAACAAATCAACATTAATTGTTTTCAAAATAATCCCACTATAAAATCGAGTTTAACTTTTTTACGCAAAACGCCGTGGGCACGTACCAAAGTAGAAAATTTCTATTTGTATGTAAAGAGAAAAAATAAATAAATTATCAGTAGCTGCTTTTTAGTTTTTATGCATAAAAAAGGGGCTGGATAGAAATCCTGCCCCGTTTAAATCCAATATCCTATGAAAAACCGAGTTGCGAAAAGCTGTGGTTAAGAGCTGATCAATTATGTATATCCAATAAAGGAATTATTTATTTGTATTAAAGTATTGTACTGTTTAATAATATAAATGTATATCAATACAATCAAAAAAAGCTACGAAATTAGTAAACGGTTGGTTTTATTTAGCAAAAGTAAAATAGTTTATAAATATTGCTGTTTACAAAGTAATTAAATGCCTTTAAAATATTCAGTTTTAAATACTGACCTGTTAAACGCTATTCGCACAATTTAATTGTGTCGGTGCTTTTACTGCTAAGCTGCAGCTTGATAATTTTATTAGCCTTATTGTAATATAAAATAAGTGTGCCGTATTTTGTTTGAAATGCATCCCAGCTGGCATCTTTTATTTTAGGGTAGCCCAGCCATTTAAATAAAGTGTTGCGGCCTGCACCCATCAGCGGTAAAGAAAGTTTACCTTTAAAGTTTTGTGTTATTTCAATGTAATCTCTTTCGGTATAAAAATCAATGCCTTTGTCTTTATAAAAAATACCAGCACATTTTTTACCGGCATCAGTTTCTGCTATTTCGCTGTAGCAGGGAAAAAATGTTTTTATTTCACCCATGGTTGATTTGGCGCTTAAATCATCATTTAATTTTCCTTCCAGCACATCTACTTTAAAAACGGGGCATGCAGTGGTTGTTTTTAACTGAGCACTGGCCAGTTGGGTATTTAAAATTACAGCAGCAATTAAAAAGATTTTTTTCATATTTATTGGTTTAAATTTTGTGCTATTTTTTAGCAGCTTACCGGCTTAATGAGGTTTAAATGCAGGATCGCTGTACATAGTTTTATTAAAAAGGTAATATTTGCCATCGTTGTAATTGCGCCAGTAGCGGTGGCCATCCACATCATAATATAATCTGCCATCAAAACTTTTTTTTGCAACATTGTCATTTACAATAATTACTTTGGCAACAGGTGCTGCCGGTGCTTTTTTTACTGCCGGTTTTTTTATTACAGGGTTAGCCGCATTACTGGTATTGCTTACTGTTGCAGTATTGGCTGATGATTGCGGCACATTCTTTTTACCGCAGCTAAACATTAGTACGGTTAACGAAATACCTACAGCAGTAAAGTATTTTACAGGCATTGCTTTTTGCTGTACCATCCAATTTCTTTACCAAAAACTGTTAAAATGTCGGTTCCGGGTAAAAAGATTGTTTATTTATTCATTATAGTAATTAGCGATACACCAAACGATTGCAGCTGTATTTTATAAGAAGCTGTTATTGCTTCTTTTAAATTGATTATTTTTATACCTCAAATTTTCAACGATTGACTGCTGTAAAATGTTGTACGGTTGTTTAGCAACTGCGGCATCAGTATTTTTAAATTATAATAATGACAGCAGAACACCAACGCTTAAAAGTAAATAACGAAAAGCCAGTACCACTGGAGCAATGGGGCCCGTATCTAAGCGAAAGGCAATGGGGTACAGTAAGAGAAGATTATGGCGTTTATGGCGATGCATGGGGGTATCTTCCTTTCGATCAGTCGCATTACAGGGCTTACCGCTGGGGCGAAGATGGTATTGCCGGTATATCCGACTATTTTCAAAACCTTTGTTTTGCCATTACTTTATGGAATGGTAAAGATAAAATTTTAAAAGAACGCCTGTTTGGTGTGGGCAATTACGATGGCAACCATGGCGAAGATGTAAAGGAATTATATTATTACCAGGATAATATTCCCACACATTATTACATGGAGTATTTGTATAAGTATCCGCAAAACGAATTTCCATACAGCGATCTTTTAAATACCAACCGCAACAGAAGTAAACTGGAACCTGAGTATGAAATTTTAGATACCGGCGTTTTTAAAAACGATGAATATTTTGATGTAAAAATTACCTACGCCAAACAAAGCCCCACCGACATTTATATTAAAATTGATATTACCAACCGCAGTACCAAAGATGCACCGGTAACACTGTTGCCTACTTTATGGTTT
>NZ_JANPCM010000633.1:0-3508 GCF_031430955.1 Ferruginibacter sp. | reverse complement strand
GGCTGAAGTATTAAAAAAAAATAACCTTAAAATGACCGGCGCACCCATGGCCTGGTACAAAAGCAGCAAGGCGCCCTACTTTTTTGAAGCTGGCATACCGGTTAGTAAAAAACCTGCAAAATTTTCCAAAAATGTTTTTGTTAGAGAAATGAATACTGAGAGTGTAGTGATGGCGCATTTTTATGGTCCTTACTCCCTTTTACAGCAGGGATATGATGCCATTAAAGAAAGAATGAAAGATGAAAAAAGAACTGCAAATGGCATGCCTTACGAAATTTATGTGGGTGATCCTATTGACGCATCAGGCAAACCTATTGATCCGTATAAGGTAAGAACAGATATTGTTTTTCCGTGGAAATAAAATATTCAATATTCAACACTCAATTTTCAATGCAAATGCATAGTATTATGCTTTTTCGCTTTTTTCAATTATGTAACAAATTAAATGCGCCTGTATTTTATTGAATATTGAAAATTGAGTGTTGAATATTGAACATTTCTCCCCTGTTCAAAAAGTGGCCACACCTGAGAATTCCCCTTCGAAATGTCCATTGCCTATTGTCCATTGCCCATTGACAATTGCCCCTACGGGTTCATAATACTATCCGTTAATTTAAGATACAGGTATTTTAATTTGGGATGAGCACTCAATAAACGCAGGTGTTTATCTAAAGTAAATACATCGTTGCGGTGAGCAGGGCCGGTTTGAATATCTTTTGGAGAAATTTCTTTAATGCGCTGTGCAGTGGATTGAATTAAGGGAAACAGTAATTTAAAATCCAGGTTTTCTTTAATGCAAAAATCCTCTGCTACTGCATAAAGATGATTGGTGAAATTATTTACAAACACCCCGGAAACATGCAGTTTAAATCTATCCTCTTCTGCCAGTCTTTTTACCAAAGGCGAAAGTGTTTTTGCAAAATCTTCAATTAAAGTAACCGTATCATTGGTATTGCCATCTATTATAAAAGGAATTTCGGGAATGGTTTGTATTTCTTTCCGCAGGCTTTGAAACGGATATAAAATACCATAATTAGTGGATATATTTTGTAACACATCTTTTGAAACCGAGCCGGCAGTATGTACAATTAACTTATTGCCCAGGCTGAATGATTTATTTAAATCGAACAATACGCCATCGCTGATGGCAACAATATATATATCAGCGCTCATATCAGTAATGCCATCGTAATTGGTATAACTGCAACCCAGTTCATCAGCAAGTATTTTAGCATTTTCAGTATGGCGGCTCATTACCTGTATAACCTGGTGATTATTTTTTTGGCATAATCTTGCTAAAACAGTGGCCACGTTACCGGAACCTATAATTACAATTTTCATACGCAGACTGAATTATTTAAATAAATTTATTGAAAAATAAAAAAATTTGGATATTGTTTACACAACACTAATACGTAATTATTTTCTTTACGGTTGCCGGAAGGTATCTTTGCTCTATGAAATTAACGCAAAAATTAGGGATTTCTTATATACAAACAAAAATAAAACTCATTTCATTGCTTTCTAAAAGAAGGGCTGCAGAAAAAGTATTTCAGTTATTTTGCACCCCGTTTATAAAATCAAAACGCACTGCAGAACCCAATAATGCCCAACAATTAAAGTTTACACTCAATAACCTAACGGTAAAAGGCCATCGCTGGAATCATCCTCAACAAAAAAAAGTTTTAATACTTCACGGTTTTAATTCTGCTGCGTATAAATTCGACCGCTATATAAATCCGTTGGTAAAAAAAGGATACGAAGTTTTATCTTTTGATGCGCCTGCTCATGGCCATAGTGGTGGCACCACCACCAACGCTGTTGAATACAGTGCTATGATTGCAAAAGTTATTGAACTTTACGGACCGGTAAATAGTTTTATTGCGCATTCTTTTGGTGGCATTGCAATAAGTCTTGCTATGGAAAATTTACCACATGATGTAAACACCAAAATTGTTTTAATTGCACCGGCAACAGAAACCACCTCGGCAATTGATGGCGCTTTTGGCATGCTTAAAATAAAAGATACTGCTGTAAGAAAAGAAATGGATAAACTTATTTTTGAGAGGAGTGGCAAACAAACCGAATGGTTTTCGGTAAGGCGTGCCGTAAAAAATATTACCGCACAAATATTATGGCTGCATGATGAAGATGATGACATTACACCATTAAGTGATGCATTAAAAGTTAAGGAAGACAACCATAACAATATAAATTTCGTTATCACCAAAGGGCTGGGTCACCGCAAAATTTACCACGATGCAGCGGTAAAAAAAGCCATCGAAAATTTCCTTTAAAATATTCAATTTCTTTTTTCGTTTTAGAAGAAAAATTTTGATTTTTCAATTTTAAACTAATATTGCAGTGGAAACCCCCATCCCCTAAAGGGGGGAATGGAGCAGATTGAAGCGAAAAATTTGTATCGTATTTATTAACAAAACACAATCAGTCCTCCGCCAGCTGGCGGAGATACGGCATATGGCAAAAAACTTATTGATAGTAGAAAGTCCGGCAAAGGCCAAAACCATTGAAGGCATTTTAGGTAAAGACTTTGAAGTAAAAAGTTGCTTTGGCCACATACGTGACCTGGAGAAAAATGATATGGGGATTGATATCAACAATAATTTTACACCCAAGTATATTATATCTCCCGATAAAACCAAAGTGGTAAACGATTTAAAAGCACTGGCAAAAAAAGCTGATGAAGTGTGGCTGGCATCGGATGAGGACCGTGAAGGAGAAAGCATCAGCTGGCATTTGGCAGAAGTATTAAAGCTGGATCCAAAAACTACCAAACGGATAGTGTTTCATGAAATTACCAAACCCGCCATTCAAAAAGCGGTGCAAAATCCACGTACTATAAATATGGATTTGGTAAATGCACAACAGGCACGCCGGGTTTTAGACAGAATTGTAGGTTTTGAATTAAGCCCCGTGCTGTGGCGCAAGATTGGAATGAAAGGCGGCTTAAGTGCAGGCCGTGTACAAAGCGTGGCGGTAAAATTAATTGTAGAAAAAGAAAGAGAGATCAACCAGTTTACACCTGTTGCAAGTTTTAAAATTGAAGCATCGCTTGCTGCAACAGACATGAATAACCGCAGCGTAAACTTTAAAGCAGAAGGTGGAAAATTTAACCAGGCAACAGATGCAGAAAAGTTTTTGCAAAGTTGCGTGGGTGCAAAATATACCGTTAAAGATATACAGGTAAGGCCGGGCAAGCGTACGCCGGCAGCGCCTTTTACTACATCTACTTTACAACAGGAAGCCAGTAGAAAATTAGGATACGGCGTAAGTAAAACCATGTTGCTGGCGCAAAAACTGTATGAAAGTGGAAAGATAACCTACATGCGTACAGATAGCGTGAACCTGGGAGAAACAGCGATGGATGGTATAAAGGCGGAGATCAATAAAAGCTACGGCCCTAATTATTTACAGGTACGTAAATACAAAACAAAAAATGAATCGGCACAAGAAGCGCATGAGGCCATTCGTCCAACGTACATGGAAA
>NZ_JANPCM010000632.1:0-9890 GCF_031430955.1 Ferruginibacter sp. | reverse complement strand
TTGATATCAATACTATTTGGTGCGGTACCGATGATGGGTTGATTCATGTTACGCATGATGGAGGAAAAACATGGACGAATGTAACGCCGCCACAAATTACCAGCTGGAGTAAAGTGTCAATAATGGATGAAAGCCATACTGATAAAAATACGGCTTACGCTGCAGTAAATAAAATAAGGTTAGATGATATGAAACCGCATATTTATAAAACTACTGATGGTGGAAAAACATGGAAGGAGATTGTAAGTGGTTTACCCGATGACCCGATAAATGTGGTAAAAGAAGACCCGATAAAAAAAGGATTATTATTTGCAGGAAGCGAAAGAGCGGTGTATGTTTCTTTTGATGATGGTGCCAACTGGCAATCGCTTCGGTTGAATATGCCTGCCACATCTATAAGAGATTTGGTTATTAAAGATGATGATTTGGTAATTGGTACACACGGCAGAAGTTTTTGGATACTGGATGACATTACCTCACTAAGGCAATTAACCAATCAACTCATCAACCAGTCAACTATTTTGTATAAACCACAAACTGCTTACAGGGTAAGATGGAATATGTATCCTGATACGCCGATTCCGCAGGAAGAACCAGCAGGGCAAAATCCGCCGGATGGTGCAGTAATAAATTATTATCTGAACGATAAAGCAAATAATATCAGTTTAGAAATATCAGATGATAAAAATAATATGGTAAGAAAATATTCATCAGCCGATACCATGTATAAAATTGGCGATGTAAATATTCCGCATTACTGGATAAGGCCGCAGCAAATTTTATCTGCCGCAGCAGGCAGTCACCGTTTTATGTGGGATATGCATTATGCACCGTTGAACGTGCCGCCTTCTTATCCCATATCGGCAACGTACATGAACACAGCACCCGATGAAACTTCGCCTTGGGTTTTGCCCGGAATGTACACTGCAAAACTTACAATTGATGGTAAAACAACCACACAAAATTTTGAAGTAAAGATGGACCCAAGGGTACAAACAAGTGACTATGATTTAAAAGATATTCATAGTGTTGCCTATAGCTGTTACAGCATGCGGCAAAAATCGATGGGCATGTTAAACCAGTTGGGTAATCTTCATCTGCAAATAAAAAATAATTTACCCAAAACAAATTCTTCAACATCTAAACAATTAAACAATCTTGACAGCCTTATTACGTTATTAGAAAGAAATACAAGCGGCAGCGATCTTAATAAATTAAATGGAGACGCTGCAAGGTTGTTTGGCGTAATTAACGATAACGATATGCCACCTACTTTGCAGGCAAAAGAAGCGGTAGTAAAAACCCAGGCAGATTTTGCTGTATTGCTGGCAAAATGGGAAAATTTGAACAACGAAATAAAAAAAGTAAATGCAGCTTTAGGTAAAACAAAATTGCCTTTGCTGAAACAATAATTGTTTAAAAAAGTATATTTTTATTTGCTAAATTTTTTTGATGAACAACAATACCCTGCAAATTATTAACCAGCTGTTTGAGATGCAGTATAAAATAAAAGACCTGGGGCAATCAGCAACATTTGAAAGAAATTTTAACCGGTTGAATGCGGCATTTGAAGAAGAAGGATTTTTAATACAGGATCCTACAAACGAAATGTATAACGATGCCCGAACAGATTGTGAAGCCAGTATTGTAGGCAGCGTAGCCGGCAAAATGAAAATTACCAAAACCCTAAAACCCATCATTTATAAAAAAGACGGCAGCACTGTACAACTGGTACAAAAAGCCGTAGTGCTTGTAGCAAAAAATTAAATCAGCAATGAAATCCGTAAACTTCGGTATTGATTTAGGTACCACCAACTCCCTTATTGCCAAATACGAAAACAGCAAAGTGCATGTTTATAAAAACCCTGTGGGCCAAAAAGAAACACTGGCATCGGTTGTAGCATACCGCCCCGACAGGATTTTAATTGGTGATAAAGCAAGAGAATATTTAGCTAAAGATGCCGTAAATGTTTTTGGCGGCTTTAAAAGAAAAATGGGTACCGATGAAAAATATTATGTTGTAAATATTGATGAGAATGTTACGCCGGTTGAACTCTCCACACTAATACTTAAAGAATTAAAAAAATTTGTACCGCCAACAGAAAATATTGAAGCGGCTGTAATAACCATTCCTGCATCGTTCGACAGTATGCAAAGCAACGCCACTTTAAAAGCGGGGCAGGATGCAGGGTTTAAAGAAGTTTTTTTATTGCAGGAACCTATTGCTGCATGCCTTGCTTTTTTTAATGAAACTGCCGTAAAAGAAAAACCGGATGGTTACAGATTGGTGTATGATTTAGGCGGTGGTACTTTTGATGTGGCCTTAATAAAATCTAACCAGGATGAATTAAAAATTGCAGACCACGAAGGCAATAATTTTTTAGGCGGAATGGATTTTGATTTTGCTATTATTGATCAAATTATTGTTCCGCAAATTATTAAACAAACAGGTATAAAAAATTTTGAAGAAGAGTTTCGTGTAAAATATGGCAAATACGAAATGCTGTATTACCAGGTGATGTATTATGCCGAAGAAGCTAAAAAAGAATTATCACAATCACCTGCAACTATTATAGAATTTTCTGCAATACTGGATGATAAAGATGTTGATTTTTATATAGAGATCACCAGGGCACAGGTAGATGAAATATTTTTACCGCTTGTAAACGAAACGATAAAACTGCTGCATAAAGTTTTGGAAAAAAACCGGCTTACTTCAAATGATATTGCCGAAATAATTTTAGTAGGCGGCAGCACATTTTTACCGCAGGTACGGGAGCAACTTTCTTTACAAACCGGTATTGCTTTAAATTATGCTATCGACCCAACAACATCAGTTGCCATTGGTGCTGCATATTATGCTGCCAATAAATATTACGAACCTGCTGCAACAATAATTTCTACCGAAGAAAAAATAGTGGATGATTTATTAGCTACTGTTGATTTTGATACAACCGATATGCAAATTGCAGTTAACTACAGCAGATCATCCAGAGATAAAGAAGAAGTGTTGTTAATTACCTGCAGCGGCGATTACGAAAATAAAACCTGCCGCATTACCAGGGCCGACGGTGGTTTTGATACCGGCTTTGTAAATTTAAAATCGAAGAAGACGGAATTTTTACCGCTGATACCGGGCATGAATAATTTATTTGTTTTAAATGTTTATGACAATAACAGCAATGAAATTATAAGTCTTAAAAAAGAGATCAGCATTACGCAGGGTATGTATAATATCGACGGGCAACCATTGCCGCATGATATTTGTATTGAAGTGGATGATGTAGAAAATAAAACGACTAAGATGGAAGCCATCTTTGAACGCAATTCGCTGTTACCTCAAAAAAGAACTTTGTACAGGGAGATTTCTAAAACAATAAAAAAAGGCAGCAGGGATACCATCATCATTAATATTTTAGAAGGCGATAAAAATTCAAGGCCATCCTCTAACCTTACTATTGGATGTATTGAAATATCAGGTAAAGATCTGCAAACTGACCTGGTGAAAGGTTCTGACATTGAAATACAAATTCATTTAACAGATTCAAGAGTTTTAAATACGGTAGTGTATTTAGTAATGACTCAGCAGGAGTTTAAAAATGTTTTTTCCATTTCGGAAAAACAAATAAATACAGCCCGTTTAAAAGAACAATACTTGTTGCTGGAAAATGAATTGACAGATACCGTAAGAACATTTCAATACAATGAAGATACCGTGTGGGAAATAAAAGCCACCGCACTTTTAGAAGATTTGCAAACGGTAAAAGAAAAATTATTCAAGTTAAAAGATAAAGACAAGTCGGATGAAAAATATATTATTGCCGAAAAAATTACCCGAGCTTCTCAGGATTATGATAAACTGGGTGGCAACGAAAGAATAGCCGGATTGATAGAAGAATATTTTCATGCCAAGGAAGGCATACTTAATGTAATTAACACAGCCGATTTTGAAAAAGAAGAATTGAAAAAACAATTTTCAAAAATTGAACAATCAGAAAGTTCTTTTATCAACTCTAAAAATGTTTCGGTAATAGAAAATAAATTACGCCAGTTAAATGAAGTATACTGGAAAGCATTAAGCAATACTACCAGTTTTTTAATTACCCGTTTTATAGAATATAAAAGTTGTGATGCTGATGAATTTAAAGATTACAATGCTGCAAGATCAATAATGAAAATGGCAGATGCCGCTTTAGAAAAAGAACGCTACCCCGAATTCCGCAGGCATGTGTTCAGTATTTCTGCATTGATAAGAACTGCTAAATTTAATAACCATATCGACTTTAAAGGAACCGGCATTGGCTAATAAACAATACATATCTCCCATACGCTTACTGCAGCATTGTTCTATTGATACCGAAGGTGAAATAAATTTACCCCGGATAAAAAAACAATTGAATGCAGAATTTGGTTTTGCAAAAACCGGCTTTATTGAAGTGGATGGTTACACGTATAATAAAAACGATGTACTGGAAGAAATTGACCAGCCGGATTTTACAGAGCGTTTAAAATACCATCAACGCATTTGGCAAAGCAAAAACATACTTTCCATTTTAGAAGACAATACAGTTTCGCTGTATGATATTAAACACGACTTTGATAAATTTCAAAACGATAAAGTTTTTGACGAATTTTTCTCTCCTTATTTTGCTGCTCCCTTCAATCATATTTCCCGAAGTTTTTTAAACGAAGGGAAACTATATGATCTGTCAACCTTACTTTTATTTGAAGAATTTTTACAACCTGCCGACAGGGAAGAAGCTTTTAAAGCCATCCGCATATTTTTAGATGATAACATTCACCTATTTAAAAATATCAGCGTTGCAAATTATAACAGCTTTCGGCCTAAACTTAAACACTGGTATTCTTCGGGCTGGGATGAATTTGTAAATAATTTACCCGACGATTTTTACGATTATAAAAACGCCATTGCTTTTGATCTGATCAATCTCACAGTAAAAATTCAAAAAACAAATAAGAAGGATTGCAAAGCCATAAGCTCGGGCTTAATTCACTTACAGGGTTTATCAAACAACTTAAGAGAAACTATTTTAAATAACGATTCGGTATTTAACGCCAAAGTGGGTTCGGGTAATTACAGCTGGATGATATGGGTAGGAATTATTTTATTAAAAGTACTCAGCACAGGCGGCTGTAATTAATTAAAAGTTTCAAACAAAAAATATTATCAGGATAATTTAATATCTCAACCCTCCATCAATAATCTAAAAGCCTTTTCAATAATTTCTATTTCAAAATTTTCTGCAGTTGCTGCAGGGTCACCATCAATATGCAGTGGTGCTAATTTGGGGTTTTGTATAATTAATTTTTTGGTTTGAAAATAACCAATATCTGTACGGTGATATTTTTTGTCTTCATAAGGCCGCACTTCTCCTTTGCGGATTTGTTTTATAATATTCCACAGCATCCTCATCTTGCTCATTTTATTTACAATCACAATATCCAGTAAACCATCATGCAAACTTGCCTGTGGCGCAATGGTAAAATTATTACCAAACTGGTTGCTGTTAGCAACGCTTATAAAAAATGCTTCGGTAGTAAAAGGGTTACCATCTACCGATAAACCAAACGGATAAGTTTTTGCAGCAAAGAAATTTTTGGTAGATTGTTTTACATAAGTGGCCAGCCCACGTTTTTGCTGTTGGGCAAAATCATGTGCTACCTGGGCATCAAAACCCAAACCGCACAGCATGCAACTGAATTTTTTATTGATATAAAAACTATCAATGAAAACCGCATTGCCTTTAAAAATAATTTGCAATGCTTTATTTATTTGTTTGGGGATTTTTGCAGCAAATGCCAAACCATTACCGCTGCCCATGGGGATAATGCCAATATTTACAGCAACACCCAGCAATGAACCTGCAATTTGATTTACCGTACCATCGCCACCGCAAATAATAATATCAGTAATTTTTTCCGTTGTAATTTTTTGCTGCAGAAAACTGTAATTGCCTTCGGCATTGGTATGCAAAATTTCGAAAGGAATATTTTTTTCGGCAGTACTTTTTTTAATAATTTCTAAAAGCAGAATTTTTCCTTTTGTGCCGGATATAGGGTTGATAAAATAAATAAATTTTCTGTTCATGTAATTATTTTACCGAAATGGTTCCCATATAAATTCTTTTGCTGGGCATCATCATTCTGTCATCAGCAGGATCAAGCATTAAAAATAATTTTACAGATTTACCTTTTGATAAAAGCGATTTAAGTTTAGTATTGCTAAAAACAAACTGGCCTTTTACACCTGCAGTTTGCGCCACACTTGCAACAGCAATTTCATCGCTGCCAGTTACCTCAAGCGTTTTTTTATATACGGCATTATTAACCTGCTCTCCATTTATTAAAACAGTTAAGTGGCTCATTTTTTTTATAGCTGCTTTTTTTATGGAGCTGCCAGCTGCTGTTTCATCAGATTTTATGGTGTACTCTGCTTTTTTAATTCCGTTGATGCTAACGGTAACAGTGCTTTGAGTATATGCTACAGTAAACATAAATAGTAGTGGTAAAAGTAAAAAGATTTTCATAATAATTTTTTGTTGTACAAAGTTACTTAACAGCAGTTGCAATTAACGTGCCGCTGGGGTTTAAGAAAGTTAAAATAAAACAATAACAGTTAACAATAATCACCAGCGCAACAGTGCACTTGCCCAAGTAAAGCCACTGCCAAATGCAGCAAGGCAAATTAAATCGCCTTCTTTAACCTTTCCCATTTCCCATGCTTCGCATAATGCAATAGGTATAGATGCTGCAGTGGTGTTGCCAAATTTTTGAATATTATTATGCACCTGTTCATCTGATAATTTTAGTTTTTGCTGTACATATTGTGCAATACGTAAATTGGCCTGGTGCGGTATCAGTAAATTTATATCGGTAGTTTGTAAACCATTTGCAGTAAGCGATTCCATAATTACTTCTGGAAATTTTACAATGGCTTTTTTAAAAACCGCAGGCCCATCCATATTAGGAAAATTTTGTGCATTATCAATCATATCGTGGCTCATAAACATTTCTCCCATATCAGCATCATCAAAATCGGCTACTTTATTGGGCAGCCAGTGGTTGGCATGCGTACCGGGATTAAACATTGATAATATCTCCGCACTTTCTCCATCGCTGTGTAAATGTGTACTTAAAATTCCCTGTCCTTCTTTTGTGGTGGGTTGCAATACTACAGCGCCTGCACCATCACCAAAAATTACAGAAATATTTCTTCCTCTTGTACTAAAATCTAAACCAAAGGAATGTTTTTCGCTGCCCACAATTAAAATATTTTTGTACATGCCGGTTTTTATAAACTGATCTGCAATTGAAAGTGCATACACAAAACCGCTGCATTGATTGCGTACATCCAATGCGCCAATTTCTTTCATCTTCATGGCACGCTGCAATAAAACACCGCAACCCGGAAAATAATAATCGGGGCAGATGGTGGCAAAAATTATAAAATCAATATCCTGTGGTGTAATGCCGGCACGTTCAATTGCAATGGTTGCAGCTTCCACACCCATTGTGGTAGTGGTTTCTTCGGTGCGGTGTGCATAACGGCGTTCCTGTATGCCGGTGCGTTCCTGGATCCATTCGTCGCTGGTATCCATATATTTTTTAAGATCGTTATTGGTAAAAACATTTTTAGGAACATAATAACCAATACCTGCAATTTTACTTTGTGGCATACAATCGTTTATTTGTGGAAGAGCAATTTACGGAAAAAAGAGGCCCCATCCTTGAACTGCGTTCGTTCTCTTTGCAGAGAACCCCGGAGGGGAAGAGAAAAGGAGAAGATATTTACGAAGATTGAAAAGGGAATAAATTTTGTGCAGCTCCTTAGGAGCTTAAGGTGGGTAAAAAAATAATGTATGTTTCTCATCGTTCCGCAGGAACGACAGGTGCTTTTTTTGTAAAACACAATTAAAGCTCAATAAAAAAATATTGTTGAAGAGTGTCTTGCCTTAGGCCAGACCAATGAAGTTGAAAAAAGAAATATTGCCGGGCTCAAAAAAAGAAAACTAATTCACCTTTACCATTTCTTTTAAACAAAAATCATCATCATACATGGCATGTACACGGGTTTTGTAATGAAACTCCACACTGTTTCTCAGCTCACTGTTATTAAATATCATTTTAGAAGTAAAATGTTCTATCAACGGTAATAAAGAAAGCATACCATCTTTTAATTTTAATTCGGCAATATAATTGGTGCCTTTAATGGTAATGTTTAAAAATTGCCTCCCTGCAACCGTACTCATAAAAGCTGTGCCGTTTACAGAATCTTTAACCAAAACTTTAAAAGGCTTTAACTCATTTAGATAACCTGTAAAAGCAATATTATATTCAGTATCATTTTTTTTAGTGAGAATTAATTTTACAGGCTCTTCTTTACCGTTGGGCTTTTTTATAAAAGTTGCCCAGCTGCCTAATAGGTCATCTTCTACATAAATGGAAGGGCTTTCATCTAACTTATAGGGTGAACTATAGGGGCATGAACAAAGTAACACACTTAAAAAAAACAACAGGGATATAGTAAATATTGTTTTCATTTTTTACAGAAGGCAGTTAGTTGGCGGAACAATTTATACAAAATTCGTTTTTTATTTTGAGAGTTGCTTTTAAAATTGGAATTATGTAAAAGATGCAGCACTATTTAGCAATAACATAAACTATTTATTTTTTAATACCGCACCTAACCAACCACCAACTTCCATAAACCATGCAATACCTAAGTGAATTATTAAACCTCCCCAAATGCTGCCCGTATTATAACTTATAATACCTAAAAGTATGCCGCCCCAAAAACTGCTGACGGCTTCTGCCATCGGTTTACCCAAATGAATGGTGCAATAAAAACATGCCACAGGTATTATGCAATGAGGGCCACAAATTTTTACAAGTGATAAAATTAAAAAGCCCCGGAAGAAAAATTCAATGCTCACAAAATCGAAACCATAACACAACTCGTACAATACATACCGCCACTTTTGATGGCCCATTTGCAGATTGGTTAAAAATTTTACCTTGGGGTACATACTTAAAAAATCTTTTTGCGTACTGGCAAGCGCCAGCAAGGGAACCATAATAAGCAGCATAATGAGGTAAGGCTTAATAGTATCTAAAGCCCTTGTGCCATAAAAAGGCTGGTTGCTTTTATCTTTTATAAACCAGATAATATAAACAGGAATTAATAAAATAAATACACGGACCACCCAGTTAATGCAGCGCAACCAAAACTGTAACTCATCGCTGCTCCATATTTTTTTTATTGCCGGTTGATGAAAATCGAAATTTACACGAAAAGAAAAAAAAGCAGGCGCTAAAAAAAGTATTATCCAAAACCAGTAATTTTTAAAGTAACTGCAATCTTTACAAAAAAATAGCTGTAAAAAAAATGCTGTGGCAAAAGGTATAAAATATAAAAGCCAGTAACCTGCAAAATTGCTGAACCATGTTTTACCACCGGCAGCAAAGCGGTTTTCTAAAGAATGCCAGTAGTTTAAATAAATAACAGTGCCCAGCAACAGCAGTATCAATAAAAAATAATACAGATTAAATTCCTTATTGTAAAACTCCCTGATGTATTTAAAAACTGATGACAATTATTTTTTTTATAAAGATAACCCAGACAATTTTAATGCATAAAAAAACCCCTGCATGCAGCAGAGGTTATACAATTAGACATTAAAATCATTCTGTAAAGCCTGAGCTTACCGAAGGCGTGTTAGCTATTGCACCGGTTTCGACAAGCTCAACCTGACAAATTTTTAATAAGAAAGGTTTAATGTCTAATTGGTATTAAATATTAAAAGGGAAAGGTTTATTTATATGCGGTCCATATTCTTGTTTCTTTATTAAACATCCAGTACATGCCATTG
>NZ_JANPCM010000631.1:0-2050 GCF_031430955.1 Ferruginibacter sp. | reverse complement strand
CCGGTATATCCGACTATTTTCAAAACCTTTGTTTTGCCATTACTTTATGGAATGGTAAAGATAAAATTTTAAAAGAACGGCTTTTTGGTGTGGGCAATTACGATGGTAACCATGGCGAAGATGTAAAGGAATTATATTATTACCAGGATAATATTCCCACACATTATTACATGGAGTATTTGTATAAGTATCCGCAAAACAAATTTCCATACAGCGATCTTTTAAATACCAACCGCAACAGAAGTAAACTGGAACCTGAGTATGAAATTTTAGATACCGGCGTTTTTAAAAACGATGAATATTTTGATGTAAAAGTTACCTACGCCAAACAAAGCCCCACCGACATTTATATTAAAATTGATATTACCAACCGCAGTACCAAAGATGCACCGGTAACACTGTTGCCTACTTTATGGTTTTACAACCGCTGGGTTTTTACACCTGATGAACCCAAGCCTTTAATCAGTTTGATAAATAAAACCTCTGTTGCTGTAAAACATCACCGGCTGGGGAATTATTTTTTTTATTTTCAAAAACCCAATGATTGTTTATTTACAGAAAACGAAACCAATTTAAATAAATTAAACGGCGAAGAAAATACAATACCTTTTACAAAAGATGCTTTTCATGATGCTGTAATAAATGGTACCAATAAAATAAAACTCAGTGCAAAAAAAGAAGGCACTAAATTTTCGCCGGTGTACGAATTGAATGTTGCAGCGGGAGCAACAAAAACAATTTACTGCAGGCTTGCCAACACCGCCGATGAAAAACCTTTTTCTTTAGGTTTTGAAAAAATATTTACAGTAAGAAAAGAAGAAGCCGATGATTTTTACAAAGCGATTTTGCCTAATGATATTTCGGACGATTTAAAAAATATACAACGCAAAGCCCTTGCAGGTTTATTGTGGAGTAAACAGTATTATCATTTTGATGTGGAGAGCTGGCTTACCGGCACCGATGGTATAACGCCGGTTAACAGCAGTAAATTAATGGGAAGAAACAGCGACTGGACACACCTTAAAAACCAGGATGTAATTGCAATGCCCGATAAATGGGAGTATCCCTGGTACGCCGCATGGGATCTGGCTTTTCATTGCATTTCTCTTGCTATGGTAGATGTGGTTTTTGCAAAGCACCAGCTGCAGTTAATAATGAGGGAATGGTATATGAAACCCGATGGGCAGTTACCGGCTTACGAATGGAATTTTAGTGATGTAAACCCGCCGGTGCAGGCATGGGCCGCTATGGAAATTTACCGAATAGAAAAAGAAACTTACGGTGAAGGCGACGTGGTTTTTTTAAAAAGGGTTTTTCAAAAACTGCTCATCAATTTTACCTGGTGGATAAACCGTAAAGACCGTAATGGCAATAATATTTTTGAAGGCGGATTTTTGGGGTTGGATAATATTGGTGTGTTTAACCGCAGTCATCATTTTGCCAACGAAATGCAATTAGAACAGGCCGATGGTACCAGCTGGATGGGCATGTATGCATTGAACATGATGGATATGGCAATAGAAATTTCCCGCCACGATATTGCATTTGAAGATTCGGCTACAAAGTTTTTCGAACACTTTGTATTTATATCCGAATCGCTTAACAGCCACGCCATGTGGAACGACGAAGACAAATTTTTTTACGATACTTTATGTATTGCCGGTGCCGATCCGTTGCCTTTGCGGATACAAAGTATTGTGGGGCTTACCAGTTTGTTTGCAGTAAGTACTATTGATAAAGATATATTTGATAAACTGCCCGATTTTAAAAAACGTATTGACTGGTTTGAAAATTACCGAAAAAAAAATAATCGCTTTTGGCCCAATGAAGAACGTAGTGACAGCGATGAAATTTTAATTTCGCTGGTACAAAAAGACAGGCTGATATTTTTATTAAACCGTTTACTGCACGAAGAGGAGTTTTTATCAGGCGGTGGCATCAGGGCTTTATCAAAATACCACGAAGCTAATCCGTACTCGGTAACTGTTGATGGAGAAGTGTACAGCATTCAGTACGACCCCGGCGACTCTACCAGTAATCTTTTTGGCGG
>NZ_JANPCM010000630.1:0-2265 GCF_031430955.1 Ferruginibacter sp. | reverse complement strand
TTATCGTAAAGACAAAAAATATCCTGATCGGCTATTGACAATTTAATACAAGCCCTGTTATTTTTACTGTCGTAAGTTGCAAATATTTTTTACCCACCCTAAAAGATATTTTTTCAAAATTCGGTTGTTCATTTGTCTCGGCAAATGACAACGCATTTTTTTAAATGTTGCTATATTAATTATGACGATGATTTTTTTCAAGATTTATACCAATTAGACACTGAAAGAATACTGTCAGCCTGAGCTTGTCGAAGGCGGGCTAACATTGCACCGGTTTCGACAAGCTCAACCTGACATTTTTTTAATCAGATAGATTCAATGTCTAATTGGTATTATTTATCTACAAGCTTCAACCATTCTTTAATAATTTTTTTTAAAATCTTTTCTTTTGCTTTAACATCCGCCATATCTTTTAATACTACAATCCTTCTTCCATCCTTATAATCGCCGGTTAATAATCCGTATGTATTTTTTACTTTTGCGCCACTGGGAAAAACCAGCATTATCTTTTCTTTAAAAAGATTAAACACCACTATTTCTCTTTTATATTCTTTTGGGTCAAAAGGCTTCATTTCTCCGGTATAATAAAAACTGGGGTTGTTCCATTTTATGTGTTCTCCAACAGATGCGTCGGCACTTAAAATGATTTTTCTGATGGCTTCAATAATTTTACCAAAGGCCGGGCCAAGTTTTTTTATATGTTGCGTTACCTGCTCCTCATCAGAAAGTTTAATTACTTTTGCCATTTTGAAATATTTTGAGAAAGTAATTTTTATTAGCCAAATATACTTTGCAAAATAATTAGTATTCTAGTTAGCGCAAAACTTTATTTAAATGTTTACCTGCCAAAATGGTAGTTTAAAAAAAAGTTCGTTCCTTTAATTAAAATCATAAAGCGAAAGATTGAATTATGAACGATAGCAGCACTAACAAATGGATATTGCCTGTAATTGTTGTTTCGCAATTTTTTTGCACCTCATTGTGGTTTGGAGGGAATGCCGTTATGCCCGACATTATAAAAAAATTTGCAGCAGCACCAGCTTTTTTAGCCAACCTTACCAGTGCGGTACAATTTGGTTTTATTACAGGTACTTTAGTTTTTGCATTGTTCACTATAGCCGATCGTTTCTCTCCTTCAAAAGTTTTTTTTGCATGTGCTGTTATTGCTGCGTTGCTTAATCTTGCAATAATCATACAGGGTATTTCTTCGGTAGAATTATTACTCTTCAGATTTTTTACAGGATTTTTTCTTGCAGGCATTTATCCGGTTGGGATGAAGATAGCATCAGATTATTATGAAAAAGGTCTGGGTAAATCGTTGAGCTTTTTAGTAGGTGCGTTGGTTTTAGGAACTGCCTTTCCTCATTTATTAAAAAGCATTACCGTACAATTTTCATGGAAGTATGTTATCTATTCCATCTCTGCACTCTCTGTACTTGGCGGATTATTGATGTTAGTTTTAGTTGCTGATGGCCCATATAGAAAGCAGGGACAGCAATTAAAATTTACAGCATTATTTGCAGGGTTCAAAAATAAAAATTTCAGGGCTGCAGCTGTTGGATATTTTGGCCACATGTGGGAGCTGTACACTTTTTGGGCATTTATACCGGTAATGTTAACTGCTAATAAAAATTATTATCACAACAGTTTAAATGTTTCTTTTTTTTCTTTTTTAATAATTACCTGTGGCGCTTTAGCATGTGTTGCAGGAGGTTTACTGTCCCAATATTTTGGTGCAAAAAAAATAGCCACCACCGCCTTGTTTTTATCCTCTTGCTGTTGCCTGCTTTCTCCGTTTTTTTTATTCAGCAGTTCGGTACCAATACTTATTGGTTTTTTATTTTTTTGGGGGCTGGTGGTTATTGCGGACTCTCCACTTTTTTCAGCATTAGTGGCACAAAATGTTCCTCAACAGTCGAGGGGCACATCGCTTACAATGATAACCTGCATTGGATTTTCAATAACAATTATCAGTATTCAATTACTAAACCTATTGGCTGATATTATTAATGCACAGTATATTTATATGATACTTGCAATTGGGCCTGCAGTGGGGCTTATTGCTTTGCTTAATAATAAAAAGACAAACCAACTTTGATTGTTGGTAGATAACCTGCCTCCAAAGATAATTTTGATTTAAATTGCAAAGACTTGGTTTAGTTTTTTACATTAAAAAATTATGATATAAAAAACTTATGAGCTCCGAATTTGAATTATCCTCTTTTTTTGAACTGACACCGGATCTTGTATGCATTGCAGGAAAAG
>NZ_JANPCM010000629.1:0-1548 GCF_031430955.1 Ferruginibacter sp. | reverse complement strand
GGTAGGTGATACATTTGATGATTGCGCTATAGCAGCAAAAAAATATACTGAAGAAAACAACATGGTGTTCATACCTCCTTTTGATGATTATAAAATTATTGAGGGGCAGGGAACTGTTGGAGTAGAAATTTTGGAACAATTGAATGAGGAAGAAAATTACTCTCACCAATCTTCGCTTCAATCTTCTCCATTTCTCTCCCCCCTGGGGAGGATAGGAGGGGCTGCCGATTTTCTTTTTATTCCTGTTGGCGGTGGTGGATTGAGTGCAGGTGTGGGAACTTATTTTAAAACGTTCTCTCCCAAAACAAAAATTATTGGAGTAGAACCGGAAGGTGCACCAAGTATGTTTGAAGCGTTAAAATCAGGCCACCCGGTTACGCTGGATAATATAGAGCGCTTTGTAGATGGCGCTGCTGTAAAACGTGTGGGTGAAATTACTTTTGCTGTTTGTAAAGATGTGCTGGATGATATGCATTTAGTACCCGAAGGAAAAGTTTGTACCACCATTTTAAAATTATATAATGAAGATGCGATTGTGGTAGAACCAGCAGGCGCATTAAGCATTGCAGCACTGGATGATTATGCAGCTGAAATAAAAGGAAAAAATATTGTATGCATCATTGGTGGCGGTAATAATGATATCGACCGCATGCAGGAAATTAAAGAACGCAGCCTGCAGTACGAAGGATTGAAACATTATTTTTTAATTCGTTTTGCACAGCGCCCCGGAGCTTTAAAGGAATTTGTAAATCATGTGTTAGGCGAAAATGATGATATCACAAGATTTGAATACATGCAAAAACATAATAAAGAAACAGGGCCTGCATTGGTGGGTATTGAATTAAAAACAAAAGAAGATTATGATGTTCTGTTAAAAAAATTAGATCAGTATCATATTAATTATACGGAATTGAAGAGCGGGGATAATGCGTTTGGGTATTTGGTATAACCCCCTCCGCCCGCTAAAGGGGGAACTGTAGCGGAGATTGATAAAACTGATTGAAAATATAAATGGTAAAAAAAATCCCGAAGGGATGTAATTAATATAGAATTGAATTCGTGTTTATTGGATGTAAACCCCGAAGGGGTGGCATTAGAAAAATAAAAAATTCTGTAATGCCCAATAAAGAAATTCAGTTGAAGAGTGCGACGCCAATGAAGCCAAATAGAATTATTTAAGTTCGGCTCAAAAAAATATAAACTGCTTAGTAAAGATGAATGACCAAAAAAAATTAGAAACGTTGAATAACTCCCCTTTAGGGGATGGGGGCGGCCTGTATGACTCCCGCTATGAGCATGATGCCTGCGGTATTGGTTTTGTGGCTAATATTAAAGGCAACAAAAGCCACCAGCATATTGATGATGCATTAACTGTATTAGAAAATATGGAGCATCGTGGTGCCTGTGGCTGCGAAAATAATTCAGGTGATGGTGCAGGCATTATGATTCAGATGCCGCATGAATTTTTCTTTGATGAATGTGTAAAGCTCGGCGTTCATTTGCCTGCTTACGGCAAATATGCTGTTGGTGTTGTTTTCTTTCCCAAGG
>NZ_JANPCM010000628.1:0-9435 GCF_031430955.1 Ferruginibacter sp. | reverse complement strand
ATATAGTGTCATATCTGCAAAACTGCTTATTATGAAGATGCTATTATACAGTTTGGGTATCATTTTATTTGTCTCGTGTAACTGGCGAACCTACAAGCCTGCTATCGACAACAGGGATTATTCTAAAAAAGTAATGGGATGGAAAGCTAAATATGCCGCAGATACCGCCGTAAAAAAAATAAAATTTTACAATATAGCCCGGCCCATGATGGCAGCGGGTAAAATTTATGTGTTCGGTAATACCATCTTTCAAAATGATATTAGTAAAGGCATACACCTTATTGATAATGCTTCTCCGTCAAATGCACAGCGTGTAGCATTTATTGAATTGGGCGGCAATACAGATATTTCAATTAAAGGAAATTATTTGTACGCCAATAATTATAATGATATGGTGGTGATAGATATTACCAACATCACCGCACCGGTAGAAATAAAAAGATTTAAAGGTGTATTTAACACTATGGATACACAACGGCCTTATACATGGCAAGCTCCGCCCGATACAGGTTTTTATGAATGCCCGAGATACTTTAACGACTCAATGATTGTAAGCTGGGTAAAAGACAGTGTACAGCAATTTTGCCAAAGAAGATTTTAATACAATAATTTATGAGAACAATACTTTTTTTATTTTTTGCGCTTGCATTTTTTTCTTCATGCGAAAAAGCAGCTGACAGTACAAGTGCTGCAGCAACTACTACTACAGGCAAAGGCGGATCTTTAGCAAGATTTACTATAGTGGGCAATTATCTTTACCTGGCCGATGTTACCACTTTAAAAATATTTGATATTACCAATCCGCAGAGTGCAACTCAAAAAGGCAGCATCAATATGAACTTTGGTGTAGAAACCATTTTTCCTTATAAAGACAAATTATTTATCGGCTCAATTGATGGAATGTATATTTATTCTATTACAAATCCGGCACAACCGGTTTTACTCAGCCAGGCCAGGCATGTAAGAAGTTGTGATCCCGTTGTTGCCAACGACAGCACAGCATTTGTAACTTTATTAGGTGGCCAGCCCTGCGGTGCGGTAGAAGAAGGATTATATATTTACAACGTCTCCAATATTACCAGTCCGCTGTTAATTAAAAAACATTTAATGCCTACACCACGTGGCCTGGGTTTGGCAGATTCTATTTTATATGTTTGCCAAAAAAATAACGGCTTAAGTATTTTTAATGTTTCGGCACCGGCAACACCTGTACTGCGTAAAAAATTAACTACTTATATTTTTGAAGATGTGATACCTTACAACGATTTGTTGATTTGCTATATAAGCACAGGGTTGGTTTTGTACGATATAAGTAATAAAACAAATCCTGTACAACTGGCATTGATTAATAACTGATGCTTCAGTTTTTTGATTTTACAAAATGCATTTTTTTAATTCCTTAATAAAAAAGCCCTGATTTTAAACAGGGCTTTATAAATTATTTTTCTTTACTGCTGCTTACCAATCCACCGCATAACTAATCCTGTTCTTTACCTGCGGATAAATTTTTCTGTATAATTCATTCAGCACCTCTTCTTTACGGGGTTCATTATAATTTCTGTTATTTATTATTGCCCAGTCGTTGCTGTCAAGGGCCCTTCTGTCGCCGGTGTAGGTTGCATATTCCTGCTCCCAACGGTAATCATCACTATAAGTATTATAACTTATGTTTTTGCGGCTAACAGCATCTGTTATGTTTACATCCATTTGGGCACGGGCTGTAAAAGATTGCTTAACAATATTTACAGTAGCATAAACAGTTTGATAAATTATTTTTCCACTGGTATCACGGCCTGCTTCAATTTGTTTATTTACATTACGGGTGTAGTTGTACGTATTTGGCCTGGGTATATCCATATCACGCAGGGTTAAATCAACTACCCAGTCGGGTTGCACATTATCACGCCTTGCTTCCCACTCGGTATAAAAATTTGCAGGGTAGCGGCTGCTGTTTTTACCACCCAACTCTCTTACTAATGTTTGCTGAAAATATTCGTTGCTGTAATTGTAACCATAATTGCCCCAGCCGGTGTTAAAGAAAAAAGAGTTGTCCTGCACAGGGTTTATCACCACATTAATTATTGCATTTTGATAAGCCTCATCCATTTTTGCATTGGCATCTTTGTAGCCCGAAACATATTTATCTGTTTTTTTAAAATAACTGTAGGCTTTTTTTGCATCATCTCTTTTGTCGCTTTGCAATAATGTTGTACCTAGTTGATAATAATCTTCTGCAGCCTGTTGTTTAGTATCATAAATATCGTTTTGATAATTAGTAGGTGCTACCAAACTGCCTGCAGCGCCAGAATTACTAATGGCATAATACATTTGCTGCAGTGTGCTGTACTCATCAATAATTTTATCCCAACGGGTTATTTCTTTATAAGTTTTATAAGTGCTTATTTTTTTAAGATGTTTTTGCTGCACCCTTTCGTAAACAATGGGCAAAGCCCTGTTGGCCGAATCGTCGTTGCTGCGCTTGTTTAATGTTTTAACTACATCAAATAAAGTTTTGTCCTCATCGCCACGGCTTAAATAATCTTTGGTGGTTTTGCAGGATGCAAATAAAAAAACAGCAGCAATAATAAGTAAAAGTTGTTTCATAATTTGTTTCCTCCTTTTGCTTATTAATTACAAAGCAAATGCCACTGATAAAAACATAAGGCACACTATTAACATTTTAACAATTTCTTATTTATTAAAATGCTGCCACAATAAGGCAGACAAGTTTTTCGTCAGCATCCATGCTTCGTTTTCGTGTGTCCAACGCTGGTCTGTATTGTTTTTTGTAAAGATGCTGAAGATATAAGGTTGCTTTGCCATTACCAGTAACACTTCGCTGCGGCTGGCATCTACACAACCATTTTTGCTGGCTATAAAAACATCGGGTGGTATTTTAGATATGGCTTGCTCATCCCAGTAATTTCTGCCCAATAAACGGATCATTTTTTTTGAGGCACTGTCATTTATTATTTCTCCTTTGTAAATTTTTTCCATCAGCGTAGCCATTTCATAAGGCGTAGTTTGCCCCCAGCCGTATTGCGTTCTGTTATTTTCTCTTCCTGCAGTTCTGCTGTTAACCCTTGTAGCTTTAAAACCTGCGGAATCTAAAATTTCATTTATTCTTGCTCCGCCGCCAGATAATTTTTGCAACCATAAACTTGCTGTGTTATCACTGGTAGTAAGCATCAGCATAATAACTTTTGCCATTTCTATTTTAGCGGTGTCTTTTAAATTAGAGGTAACATCAAAATCGCTGTAAGCCAGCGAATCTCTGTACACCAGTTTCTGGTGATAATCAAATGTTTTGTTTTCTATCTTATCCATTATCCCAATAAGAATAGGAATTTTTACAATGCTGGCAGTAGGAAAAAGGGTATCTGAATTTATAGCAACAATTTTATTTGTTTTTAAATTCTTTACATATACACCCACATCTCCTTTAAAATCTTTTAATAACAAAGCTATTTGGCTGTATAATTTTTTATCTGTTTTTTGGGCCGGGCAATAGCCAAAAAAATATAATGATAACAGGAGCAGCAGTAATTTTTTCATAATCATTTAGTTTCAACAATAAATCTACTTAAACTAATCAGTTGGACAAATTATAAAGAAAATAGTTGAAAATCTTTCCGATTCCAGCCATTCACCCACCAAAATTTGCCATTCATAAATTTAAAGAAATATTTTTTAAATCTTCAAAACTGCTAAAACCCTTTACTGTATTGATTTGTATGCAAAGCAGACTAATGGCTACCACCCACTACTATAAAAAATATGGTATTATGTATTGCATAGTATTAAAATTCCTATTATCTTTGTTATGTGATAGAGAAAAACCGGATTTATTTATCACGAAAGTATAGCCATGAATTTTTAAAATAGCAAAGCCATGAACATTGATAACACAGCAAGCCAGATGCGGAAAGGAGTACTGGAATTTTGTATCCTTTCGGTAATTAAGCAGGGAGAAGCTTATCCTTCGGACATAATTGACACCATGAAGTCGGCCAACTTTAACCTGTTGGAAGGAACGCTTTATCCCCTGCTTACCAGGCTTAAAAACGCAGAATTTTTAACCTACCGCTGGGTGGAAAGTAACAGTGGCCCGCCACGTAAATATTTTTCGCTTACCGAAAAAGGTGCAGCTTTTTACCGGGAACTGGAAGCAACATGGAATGAGCTTGCCAACGCCGTAAAAGCCGTAACCGATGTAGATGCCAACAACATTAACAACAACAACTTCAACAAACCTTAATAAACAAAAAGTATAGCCATGATTTGTTTTTTAAGCCCCATCAACTAACGAAACAAAAATTATTTAGCCATGAAACAAGTAATCAATATTAATTTCCAGGGCCGTGTGGTACCAATAGAAACCACCGCTTTTGAAATACTAAAAAATTATACCGAAAGCCTTAACCGGCATTTTACAAACGAAGAAGGTAAAGATGAAATCATTAATGATATTGAAAGCCGTATTGGGGAACTTTTTCAGGAAAGAATTACCAAAGGTGCCACATGTATTACCGATGATGATGTAAACGCCATCATTAACAGCATTGGCCGCCCCGAAGATTTTGAACCAATGGAGGACAATACGCAAACAACTTCAAATGCTTCATCAAATAACCAGCAGCAATCATCAACAGCAGGCAGCACAACAGCAACAGGCCACAAAAGATTATACAGAAACGAAAATGATAAAGTGCTGGGTGGTGTGTGCAGCGGCCTTGCTAACTATTTTAATATTGATGTGGTAATTGCACGTATAATTTTTGTTGTGCTGTTATTTTCAGGCGTTGGCTTTTTAACCTATATTATTATGTGGATTGCAGTACCCAGTACTTCAACTGCACAAATTGGCGGCGCCAAAAGAAAACTGTTTAGAGATGCCGATGAAAAAATGATTGCAGGTGTTTGCAGTGGTATTGGAAATTATTTCGGTATTAATCCATGGATACCAAGAGCTTTATTTCTGTTACCATTTCTTTCTTTTCTTTCACGCTGGGGCCATTGGGGCGGCTTTTGGGATTTTGGTGATGTAATACGTTTTACATTCAGCCCAACATCCTTAATAGTGTATATTATTTTATGGATAGTGATACCCGAAGCTTTGACTACATCAGAAAAATTAGCCATGAAGGGAGAGAAAGTAGATATGAATTCTATAAAAAATTCGGTGATGGAAGAAATGAAAGGCGTAGGTAAAAAAGCAGAAAAATTTGGCGCAGAAGCTTCCGGCATAATTAATGAAAAAGCAAAAGCAATGGCGGGTGATGTGCAAAGCTTTACACGACGTAACCGGGGTGGTTTAGGAAATGTAATAGCAATGATCGCTAAAATATTTGCCTACTTTATTATAGGTTGTGTATGCTTTGGTTTGGTAATGGGTTTGTTTGCTCTGGGAGTTTTTTCAATTGGAGTTTTTCCGCTTAAAGATTATATACTAAAAGGTAGCTGGCAAAATTTTTATGCCTGGGGTACATTGGTATTATTTATTGCAGTACCTATAATTGCAATAGTTACATGGCTGATAAGAAAAATTGCGAGGGTGAAAACCAGCAGTAAAATATTACGCCTTACTTTCGGAAGTCTATGGACGCTGGGCTGGGTTTGTATAATCATGCTTTTTGCTACAGTAACACGAGATTTTAAAAGCAGCAGCCGTCTTGATGAACAACCTGTACAATTAAGCAACACACAGGTAAACAAAATGGTAATTACATCATCACTACCGTTTACAAAAAAGTATTATGGCCGTAACTGGATACGTTTTGAGCCTTTTGAAAATTTAATTGACGAGGATACTGCTTATGTAAGAAATGTATATGTAGAAATTGTAAAATCTCCTAACGACAGTTTTCAGGTGACAATGAAAAAAACTGCACGTGGTAATACAAGAACAGATGCTAACAACCTTGCCAGCCTTATAAAATTTAATGTGGAACAAAAAGATTCAATATTGCTTTTAGAAAAAGGAATTGCTATCAATAAAACAGATAAGTTCCGTAATCAAATGGTCATCATCACAGTGTATGTACCGGTTGGCAAACAGGTGCGTATTAATAACGGTATTGGCTGGCCTGTACATTTTGGATCAGACAGATGGAATGACAACTGGGACAATGACTACTATGATGGAGAACAGAATATCAGGTGGCAATCGGATGTGGATTATATAATGAAAGAAGATGGATTGTACACATTAACGGGAAGAAAAGCAGATGGGTGGAATGATAAAAATAACAGAAAACAAAATTCAAATAACAGCAAGCGCAGCTACAGGTATAACGCTATTGAAGATTCGCTGCAACGCAGGGAAGACTCATTAGAAAACAGGAGGCAACAAAAAGTGGATTCGATTGAGAGAAGGCATCAGCAGCAAAAAGATTCGATGGATAACTTACTGGAAAAAGAAAAAAATAAAATTGAAAATGCTAACGGCACCATACAAAAAACAGAACCCGAAACACTGAGTTCTATAATAATGCCAGGCGTTAATATTTTGCCCAACATTAATTAATTTTTCAAAAGTAGTTTAATCAATCAAAACCAAAATAACATCAACATGAAAAAATTTTTGATTCTTGTTGCCGCTGGTGTTTTTTTAGCAAATACTTTTTCATCCTGTTTTAATTATCACGATAACGATGTATCCATTTCTATACAGGAAGATGAGGACGAATACAAATTATCAGCACATTTTGAGGATAGAAAAACAAAGGCGGTACAAAATTTTATAAAAGAATACACCGCATCAACTGTAAATTTTAAAAGCAAGGGTAATAATTATGTTGATGCCACAGTTACGCTGGATGATAACACAAAGTTTTACATAAAATCTTACGAAGGCAGGTTAAAAATAAAATTTGATAAGGAACAAAATTCAGAGGAATCATATGAAAAAATAAAGGAAATGTGCGAAGGCGTAAAAGACCTGTTAGCCGAAAATTAATTTAAATAGTTTCGATAGTTGAGTTGAAGTTGAAACAAACACCGTCCCGTCATTTTTGACGGGACTTCTTTTTGATTACGTTCTGCAATAAATTAATAACACCTTACCTTTGCCTTCAGATATAATCATAAAAAATTTTCATGAAAACAACCCCCTTTACACAAAAACACATTGACCTTGGTGCAAAAATGGCCGAGTTTGCAGGTTACAATATGCCCATTAGTTACAGCGGTATTAATGATGAACATGCGGCAGTGCGTAACAATGCCGGCGTGTTTGATGTAAGCCACATGGGTGAGTTTATTTTAAAAGGAGAAAACGCTTTAGATTTAATACAAAGAGTTACTACCAACGATGCAAGTAAATTAACAGCAGGTAAAGCGCAATACAGTTGCCTGCCTAATAACGATGGCGGTATAGTTGATGATTTACTGGTGTATTGCCTGGAAGAAAATAAAAGTTACATGCTGGTTGTTAATGCCGGCAATATTGATAAAGACTGGAACTGGATAAGCAGTTTTAATGATAAGAATGTGGAGATGCATAATATTTCTGATAAAACAGGATTACTTGCCATACAGGGACCCAATGCCACAAGAATTTTACAGCCGCTTACAGATATGGACATCATGAATTTAAAATACTACACGTTTACAAAAGGAACTTTTGCAGGTGTAGATAATGTTTTAATCAGCGCAACCGGTTATACAGGTGCAGGCGGAGTAGAAATTTATTTTCCTACAGTTACTGAAGGTGAAAATGCAGCAGATGGCGCTAATAAAATTTGGGATGCTATTTTTGAAGCAGGAAAAACTGCCGGCATAAAACCCATTGGCCTTGGTGCAAGAGATACGCTGCGTTTGGAAATGGGCTTTTGTTTATACGGCAATGATATTAATGATACCACATCGCCATTAGAAGCCGGTTTGGGATGGATAACAAAATTTACAAAACCATTTACCAACAGCGAATATTTTGAAAAGCAAAAAGCAAAAGGCGTTACAAAAAAACTAGTGGGTTTCGAAATGATGGAAAAAGGCATTGCCCGCCACGGTTATGATATAAAAGATTTTGAAGGAACAATAATTGGTACAGTTACTTCGGGCACCCAATCGCCATCGCTGGGTAAAGCGGTTGGCTTAGGTTATGTTGATACTAAATTTGCAGCTATCGACAGCGAAATTTATATCAGCATTAGAAATACTTTATTGAAAGCTAAAGTAGCGAAAGTGCCTTTTGTTTAAACCCCTATCCCCTAAAGGGGTAAAAGCATATGTCAAAAATTCATCTTACAACATTTATTGCAGCGCCAATAGAAAGGGTTTTTAATTTAAGCCGCAGCATTACATTGCACAAAATTTCTACAGCTCATACCAACGAAAAAGCCATTGCAGGCGTAACATCGGGTTTAATAAATAAAGATGAAACCGTAACCTGGCAGGCAAAACATCTTTTTAAAACAAGGCAGCACACCAGCAAAATAACGGAAATGCAAAGCCCCGATAGTTTTACTGACGAAATGATAAAAGGCGATTTTAAAAACTTTAAACACCATCACCATTTTAAGCAAATCGATAATGGCACTATAATGATTGATATTGTAGATTTTGAAAGTCCTTATGGTTCACTCGGAAAATTTTTCAATGCTCTTTACCTAAAAAAATATATAGAAAAGTTTTTGATAAAAAGAAATGATATTATAAAACATTACGCCGAAACTGAAAAGTGGAAAGTAATATTGCTTTAATTTTACCCCGATGCAAACAAACAAACCCACATTATACACTTGTCTTAGCCCGGCTTTATTACATTTATACGATTTAAAAAATGCAGTGGTGGTAATTATAGATGTGTTCAGGGCAACATCAACTATTGCAGCCGTTTTAAAAAATGGTGCCAAATGCATAATTCCTGTAGATGAAGTTTTTAAAGCTATTGAAATAAGTAAAAAAATTGATGCACTTGCTGCCGGTGAAAGAGACGGGCAAATTGCAGAAGGCCTGCAACACGGTAACTCACCCTTAGAATATTCAAAAGAATTTATTGAAGGAAAAACTTTAGTGCTTACCACCACTAACGGCACCAAACTTTTACAAATGGCACTGGATAATAATGCCGATACAATTATCTGCGGCTCTTTCCCAAATCTTTCATCGGTGTGTAAATATTTAATGGCACAAAATAAAAATGTAGTGCTGGGTTGTGCCGGATGGAAAGACCGCTATAATATTGAAGACACTTTATTTGCCGGTGCAGTCATCAGTACAGTAAAAGAACATTTTACTATTCATTGCGACAGTTCGTTTACTGCAGAATTATTGTACCAAAACAATAAACATGATTTAGCCGGTTTTGCACCCAACCTCACCCATTATCACCGCCTGGTAGATCGCTTTGGTTTAATAGAAGATATAAATTTTTGTTTAACACCCGATGTGGCCGATGTACTGGTGGTTTATAAAGAAGGGAAATTAATT
>NZ_JANPCM010000627.1:0-3616 GCF_031430955.1 Ferruginibacter sp. | reverse complement strand
GATAACCGTATTGGTAAAAATGGTACAGCAGGCTGGCAGGTAATTAATCTATATGCTGGGTATAAATTATCAAGCTTTAATTTCAATATTGGGCTACAAAATTTATTGAATGAAGATTACCGAACCCATGGCAGCGGCATTAATGGAGTAGGCCGCAGTGGTTGGTTTACAGTAGCAATAAAATTTTAAAATATGTCTACGGACGAAATTGTACAAACTGCAGAGGAGATTATTTTTTTGTATAAAATTCATGGTAACGAAGACTATATTGGCGAACCTGTTAGCCAGATAGAACACATGTGCCAGTGTGCACAGCTGGCAGAGGCTAGTGGTGCAGAGGATGATGTGATACTGGCAGCATTTTTTCACGATATTGGCCACCTCTGTGAATTTGCTTTTCCCGAAAAAAGAATTGAATACATGGAAAATGTGGGTGTGGTAGATCATGAAAAATTAGGAGCTGAATATTTATTAAGTAAAGGTTTTTCTAAAAAAATTGCAAAGCTGGTGCAAAGCCATGTGGCTGCGAAGCGTTACCTCACTTATCACTATCCGGAATACTATAATAAATTATCCGAAGCCAGTAAAAAAACACTGGAATTTCAGGGGGGAGTAATGACACCCGAAGAAGCTATGTCTTTTGAAGAAGACGATTTGTTTGATCAGTATGTTGCTATCCGTCGCTGGGATGATCTTGCAAAAAAAACAGAAGAATCACTACCCGATTTATCGTATTACAAACAACTGATAATAGAGCATCTTTCATTACAGAACAATTAATTTCAAAATAAGGATATGATTAAAATGGTTGTATTTGATATGGCCGGCACCACTGTAGACGAAAATAATATAGTGTATAAAACTTTGCAATAAGTTATCAATGATGCAGGTTTTAATTTTTCATTAGAACAAGTACTTGCAGCAGGTGCTGGTAAAGAAAAATTGCAGGCCATAAAAGATATTATTGCATTAGAGGTTGCTGAACCTGATGATGCAAATGCTAATAAAATATACAATTTGTTTGTTGATGAACTTGCAACTGCCTACGATAGTTTTGAATTAAAACCACAGCCTGCTGCAGAAGAAACTTTTCAATTGTTAAGAGATAGAAATATTTTGGTGGTATTAAACACTGGCTATAACGAAAAAACCGCCGTGGGCATTTTAGAAAAACTACGTTGGGAAACCGGCCAACAAATTGATGGATTAATTACAGCAAGTGATGTACAAAATAACCGGCCCAATCCTGATATGATTTTACTGTCTATGCAAAAATTTGGGATTGAAAATGCAAACGACGTGGTTAAAGTTGGCGATTCTATTATTGATATAGAAGAAGGAAAAAATGCAGGCTGCAGTATTACTATTGGTATAACTACTGGCGCCCACACTTACCAGCAATTAGCATCAGCCAACCCCAATAAAATCATTAATAATTTAAGTGAACTCCTGCCATTAATTTAATAGGTTTTATGCCTGCAGCAATTTCGTTAACACATCACAACTATAACCGCAATTGGTTAAACAGGCAACCGGTTGCGCTGGTCATTTATATTTCTTTATGCGCTTTTGTAATTTACAGCAGCATGTATGGTTTTAGAAAACCTTACACAGTTGCCTTATATGATAAAATATTCTTTCTCGGTATTTCTTACAAAGTTTGTTTGGTAATTGCACAGGTACTGGGTTATATGTGCAGCAAATTTTATGGCATTAAATTTATTGCAGGCATGCAGCCTGGCCGACGGGCTACTTATATTTTATTATTTATAGTAATTGCATGGGTATCGTTATTGTTGTTTGCAATAATTCCACCGCCTTATAATATCATTTGCATGTTTATCAATGGCCTGCCACTGGGCATGGTGTTTGGTTTGGTATTTGGTTTTTTAGAAGGCAGAAAAACAACCGAATTGATGGGTGCCATTTTAGCCACCAGTTTTATTTTTGCATCCGGCCTGGCCAAAACCATTGGCAAATGGTTAATACTCGATTTTAATTTTACCGATTGGTGGATGCCTTTTGCCACAGGGGCTATTTTTATTGTACCCCTTTTTATTGGCGTGTGGTTGCTAAACCAGGCGCCGCCGCCTAACGCAAATGATATTGCTCATCGTACCATCCGCAAACCAATGACTGCCCCCGAAAGAAAAAAATTCATTCGGCAGTTTGGCTTTTCATTAGTACCCATAATAATTGCCTACGCCATCTTTACCATTGTAAGAGATTTTATTGAAGACTTTGGTAACGAATTATGGATAGAAACCGGGTATCAAAACAATGCTTCCATTTTTGCAAAAACAAATACTGTTATTTCATTAATTGCCTTAGTAATTGTTGCTGGTTTCTTTTTAATAAAAAATAATTATAAAGCTTTCAGGCTTTGTCATTTTTTAGTAATGGCAGGCGTAATTGTTGCTGTGGCCGTTACTGTATTTTTTAATGCCGGGCTAATTACACCCTTTACATGGATGCTTTTTGCAACCACAGGTTTGTATTTGGCCTACCTGCCTTTTAATTGTATTTATTTCGAACGCATGTTATCCACGTATAAAATTGAAGGCAATGTTGGCTTTGTAATGTACATGGCAGATGCCTTTGGCTACCTGGGTACAGTGGCCGTGTTATTAATAAAAGAATTTATACCGATAAAGTATAACTGGGTAAATTTTTTCTCTTTTCTTTTTTATGCTGCCGGTATTGCGGGAGTGGTATTAATCTCCATAAGTTTAAGTACACACAGTAAATTATATAAAAAATTATGCAACAAAAATCAGCTATCGTAATTGGTGCAGGCATTGTGGGTCTTGCCAGTGCAAGGGCATTAGCACAAAAAGGTTTTACCGTAAAAGTATTCGATTGTCATCCGCAGGCGGTGGGTGCATCGGTACGCAATTTCGGAATGCTGTGGCCCATTGGCCAGCCCCCGGGCACATTATACAACCGGGCTATACGCAGCCGTGATATTTGGAAAACCATTGCACTTGATACCGGCATCTGGTATCAAGAAAGCGGCAGCCTCCATTTAGCATACAACAAAGAAGAATGGCAGGTATTGCAGGAATTAGAAACCATTTTTAAAAAAGAAAAAAGAAATGTTGTTCTTTTAGATAAAAATAAAATAGCCGAAAAATACGAACAGGTAAACCCTGATAATTTATTGGGTGGTTTATACAGTGCTGATGAAATGCTGATAGACCCACGGGAAGCTATAGCCGCACTACCTGATTACCTGGAAGAAAAGTACGGAGTGGAATTTTACTGGAATAGTTGTGTAAGTTATATAAGCGACCAAACTGTGTATATTGGCAACGAAGTAGAATACGAAGCCGATATAATCTTTGTATGCAGCGGTGCCGATTTTGAAACGCTTTATCCCGAAGAATTTTCAAAACTGCCCATCACCAAATGTAAATTACAAATGTTGCGTACGGTTCCCATGCCCGAACGCTATCGTATTAAAACAGCTATTTGCGGCGGCTTATCTTTATTGCATTACAGCAGTTTTAAAGCAGCGCCCTCGCTGCCGGTATTGCAAAAAAAGATGGCCGAAGAAATGAAGCCGTATCTGGATTTGGGCATTCATGTAATGGCCGCACAAAACGGTAAAGGCGAA
>NZ_JANPCM010000626.1:0-8227 GCF_031430955.1 Ferruginibacter sp. | reverse complement strand
GAAAATTTTAAACTGGCAGAAAGCATTCCCGGTCCGGCAACGGATACCTTAAGCGCTTTAGCCAAAGAGTTAGGCGTTGTAATCATTGCATCTTTATTTGAAAAAAGAGCTGAAGGTTTATACCATAATACAACAGCGGTTTTAGATGCAGATGGAACTTACATTGGTAAGTACAGAAAAATGCATATTCCTGATGATCCTGCTTACTACGAAAAATTTTATTTTACTCCGGGTGATTTAGGATATAAAGTTTTTAAAACAAAATTCGCCACCATTGGCATTTTAATTTGCTGGGATCAATGGTATCCCGAGGCTGCAAGAATTACTGCCTTAATGGGTGCCGAAATTTTATTTTATCCCACAGCAATTGGCTGGGCCACATCGCAGGATGAAGTCACTAATACCGAACAATACAATGCCTGGCAAACTATGCAACGCAGTCATGCTATTGCAAACGGTGTGCATGTGGTAAGTGTAAACCGTGTGGGATTAGAGCAGGATGGCGCCATGAAATTTTGGGGCGGATCGTTTGTAAGTAATCCGTTCGGTACCATTTTATACAAGGCATCGCATGAGGAAGAAGAAATAAAAATAATGGAGTTAGATTTAAAACAAACTGACCGTTACAGAACACACTGGCCTTTTTTAAGAGACAGAAGAATTGATTCGTATCAGCCGATAACGAAGAGATATATTGATGAGTAAAGCCCCCATCCCCTAAAGGGGAGTTATTTAAAGAGTATAATAAAATTGAAAATAATAAAAGGCAAACTTTAATATAAAAATGGCTCCTCAAAAAAAAGTAGAAATATCGAATAACTCCCCTTTAGGGGATGGGGGCTACTACTTCCCTGCTGAATTTGCGCCACACAGCGCAACATGGTTAAGCTGGCCGCATAAAGAAGCATCGTGGCCGGGTAAAATACATACCATATTTCCTTATTACAGCCAGTTTATTAAAGAACTTACTAAAGGAGAAAAAGTTTGCATCAATGTAAACGATGAAGCGATGAAAAATTTTGCAATCGGTCATTTACAAAATGCTGATGTTGATCTTTCTAAAGTGGAATTCTTTTTTCACCCAACTAATGATGCCTGGTGCCGTGACCATGGTCCTGCATTTTTAATTAATCCTGATGCAAAAGAAAATAAAAAAATAATTGTGGATTGGGATTATAATGCCTGGGGTAATAAATATCCGCCATACGATTTAGATGATGTGATACCAACATTAATTGGAAAACATTATAACATTCCTGTTTACTATCCTAAAATTGTAATGGAAGGCGGCTCAGTTGAATTTAATGGTAAGGGTACGATATTAACCTCCACTGCATGTTTATTAAACCCTAACCGTAATCCGCATTTAAATCAGCAGCAGATAGAAAAATATTTATGTGATTATTATGGTGCCGAACAAATACTTTGGGTAAACGATGGCATTGTGGGTGATGATACCGACGGACATATTGATGATACGGTTCGCTTTACAAATGAAGACACTGTATTAACTGTGGTGGAAGAAAATAAAAATGATGAAAATTATAAGTTGTTGCAGGATAATTTACAGCAGTTAAAAAAAATGCGTTTATTAAATGGCAAACAATTAAATATTGCAGAGTTGCCTATGCCCAACGCCGTTATTTATGATGAGCAAAGATTACCGGCATCGTACGCCAATTTTTATATTGCTAATCATGCAGTAATTGTACCCATATTTAATTGTGCTAAAGATGATACAGCTTTGCAAATAATACAATCCTGTTTTCCCGAAAGAAAAGTAGTGGGCATAGATTCTACAGAAATTATTTGGGGTCTCGGCAGTTTTCATTGCATGAGCCAGCAGGAACCATTGGTGTAATTAAGAAGTAAATTGCTGCCTTCTTAATAAAAAAATACAGTTGCATTAATGGCCACTTTGCCACAGCCAGCAACTTAATTTATACCTGCTTAAAATTATTTAATTTTTATCAGGCAACCAGTTTTATAAAAGCTTCGTTTGAGACATAAATAAGAGAAATGCTAAGAAAGACTTAGTATTAATTTTTCTTAGTAACCCGGGCATTTTAACCATAACCAAAAACTACCTGCATTTTATGAACGTATTCAAAAAAATCACTTCTCTTCTTGTATTTTTTTTGCTATCATCATTATTAATTATAAATGGCTGTGGCGATAAAGGCGGCGGTACTCCACCCCCTGCCCCAAACCCCTGCGCCAGCAAAACCATTACGGTAACAGGTACCGTTGTAAATACCACCACTGGATTGTCAAATGGTTCCATAACTGTAACCGGCGCCGGCAGCACTGGTTTTACTTATCAGCTTAACACCGGAGCATTTCAGGCTGGTGCAAGTTTTACTGGCTTGGCTGCAGGCACCTACACCGTTACAGCAAAAGATGCTGAAGGTTGCACGGGTTCAAATTCATTTACCGTTACTGACCCTTGCGCTGCAAAAAATATAACTGTTACCGCTACCATTGTAAATGCAGGTGTGGGTTTATCTAACGGATCAATAACAGCAACAGCAACAAACAGCACAGGTTTTACTTACCAGTTAAATACCGGCGCATTTCAGGCTTCGGGTACATTTACCGGGTTAGCGGTAGGCACTTATAATGTTACAGCAAAAGATGTGGATGGTTGTTTAAAAACACAAAGCTTTACAGTAAATGATATTTGCGCTGTAAAAACAATTACGATAACAGCAACCATCGTAAATGCAGGTACTGGTTCATCTAACGGATCAATTGCAGCAACAGCAAGCGGCAGCACTGGTTTTACCTATCAATTAAACAGCGGCGCATTTCAGGCTTCTGGTACTTTTACAGGATTGGCAGTGGGTACTTATAATATTACAGCAAAAGATGTGGATGGTTGTTTAAAAACACAAAGCTTTACCGTAAATGATATTTGTACAGCAAAAACAATAACTGTTACGGCAACTATTACAAGTGCTGGCCCGGCTGCAGGCGCAACTAACGGAGCAATTGCAGCAACAGCAAGTGGCAGTACTGGTTTTACTTATCAATTAAACAATGGTGCATTCCAGGCATCCGGTACATTTAATTCGTTAGCAGCAGCAACTTATAATGTTACTGCAAAAGATGTGGATGGTTGTTTAAAAACACAAAGTTTTACTGTAACAACAGACCCCTGCCGTGGTAAAACTTTAACCATAAGTGCAGCAACAACCGGCTCCGATAAATGTGCGCCAACAGGTAACGGGTCAATCACAATTACGGCAGGCGGAAGCACAGGTTTTACTTATCAACTAAACACTGGTACTTTTCAGGCTTCAAATATTTTTACCGGCCTGGCAGTAAACAGTTACAACATTGCCATTAAAGATGTTGATGGTTGTATTAAAACAGGCACTGCATCAGTTACTGAAACTCCCGCCGGCACTAACTTTACTGCAGTAAAAGCGGTGCTGCAAACCAATTGTGCTCTTAGTGGTTGCCATAGCGGCTCCAGCCCAACCGGCGGATTAAATTTTACGTTTGATTGCACTATAGTTAACAGTTGGGACCGTATTAAAGCAAGAGCAGTTGATGCGCCTACTTCAATGCCACCTGCTCCCAATGCTCAATTATCTTCTACAGATAAACAAAAAATATTAGACTGGATAGCCGCAGGCCACGGCTTTACTAATTGATATAATAAACACATGAGAGTAAGAGTGCAGCAAAATTTTGCTGCACTTTTTATTTTGCATCAAACCAAATTTTATTTTCATCGTTCCAGTCGCCATTATAATTTATAGTAAGCTCTTCTCCCTTTTCAATAGCCCTTACCGTTTGTACTATCATTACATCTTCTTCATAATCCATTATGTATTCGCAATTGCTTTTGTAACTGTGGTTGTACATCGGTACTAGCCCCAATGCCATACAGCATTTATCTTTCGCTTTTCCCCACTCAAAAATATAATCGTGTAATTTGGTTTTATCTAAATTAATACGGTCATCATTATCCATAACAATGACCGGCGAAATTTCAATTATTATATCAGCCGAAATTTTTTCTTTTGTAAAAACGCCCCTTCCTGCGTAACTGGTTTTATCTAAATACAAATACGGCTTAAGCATAACTTTTGATTAAGATTAAAATGGGTAAATTGCAAATTATTATCGGGCAAATTTAACAACAAAGTACCTATGGCACTGGAATTGGAAGAAATATCACTGCAACAAAAATTTGATGAAGTAATTGCTTCAGAAAATAAATTGCAGATACAGGATTTTTTAAATAATCAGAACATCAGCGATGTTGCCGATTTAATTTATAATAATGAAGATTTTGAAAATCAAATTATCTCCCACCTTTCCATCCACCGTGCAGTAAGTGTTTTTAAAATTTTAGAACTGCCCACACAAAAAAGGATCATACAAGATTTACCACCATTTAAAACTGCCGAACTTTTAAATGAATTACCACCCGATGACCGCACTTCTTTTTTAAGTGAATTACCCGGTAATGCTGTAAGAGAATTAATAAAAACATTAAACCCCGATGAAAGAAAAATAACATTGTCGCTTTTGGGTTACCCCGAAAATAGTGTAGGCCGTTTAATGACACCCGATTATGTGTATGTGTACGAGTACGACAGTGTGGAAGATGTTTTTAACACCATACGCCGCTATGCCAAAAGCAGCGAAACAATTGATGTGTTGTATGTTTTAAATGATAAAGGCGAACTTTTGGATGATATAAGGATAAAGGATTTTATTATGGCTTCGCCGGATAAAAAAGTGAGTGATTTAATGGATGGCCGTTTTATTTCTTTACATGCCGAGGATGACCAGGAAGTGGCCAGCGAAGTTTTTAAAATGAATAACCGTGTAGCCCTGCCAGTGGTTAGCAAGAGTAATAAATTGCTTGGCATTATTACTATTGATGATGTGCTTTGGGTGGCGGAAGAAGAATACAGCGAAGACATGCAAAAGATTGGTGGTACGCAGGCATTGGACGAACCGTATTTGGAAATGCCCTTGTTTAAATTATTTAGAAAAAGAATTGGCTGGCTGGTAGTGTTGTTTTTGGGTGAAATGTTTACAGCAACTGCCATGGGTTATTTTGAAGATGAAATACAAAAAGCTGTGGTGCTGGCATTATTTATCCCATTAATAATTTCAAGCGGTGGCAATACCGGCTCACAAGCCTCTACATTAATTATTCAGGCTATGGCTGTGGGAGAAATTACTATTTCCAATTGGTGGCGTGTAATACGCAGAGAACTGATACAGGGTATAATGCTGGGAACTGTGCTTGGTTTAATTGGCTTTACACGGGTAATTATTTGGGCAAAAATCTTACCCGGGTTATATGGGGCACACGAGGTTTTAATTGGCCTAACAGTTGGTTTTTCTTTAGTAGGTGTGGTATTATGGGGCACATTAAGCGGCTCTATGTTACCTATGATATTAAAAAGATGCGGCGCTGACCCTGCAGTTTCCTCTGCACCTTTCGTTGCCACATTGGTTGATGTTACAGGCTTGATCATTTATTTTTCGGTGGCGTATTTGTTTTTGCAGGGGATATTGTTGTAATTCCTTTATTACCTAAGTGGTAACACACAATTACATAAATCCGGCTAACTGTAGCTAAATTTATAAATAAAAGTTGAACCATTGCTTCCTTTTGCCCCTGTTTGGCAATGCAAGGTTGTGTGTTTACGCTTCTCCATTTATTGACTTAACCAAGTTGGCATTGTATAGAAATATTGATGCTATTTTTTTATATCAAAGACAGCTTTGTATTTTGAATTCTTTTAAAATTATTTATTTAGCAATTATCATGTCTTTCAACGACCAAAGAATAGCCAGCACATCTTTCTTAGATTCATCATCAATTTTATGTTTATCCAGCACCTTCATAATGTCATCAACCACATGCATGTATTCAGTTGGGTTTATATTCATTCCTTTATGGGTGGCAGGCATGTCTCTGCCAGTGTAGGTTACCGGGGCACCACTTCCGGCGCTAAAAAAATTAATAGTATGTTTTTTTATAACCGCTAACTTTTCCGGTTGCTCTTTGTAAATCAGGAACCTTGCACTGATTGCAGGATTATTCATATGAGCCTCCACCACATCGTCAACAATAGCTGTAATACCTGCGGTACCCCCCAGCCGGTGAAAAAGAGTTTTAGTTGCCATAACTGCGTTACTGGCGCTATCAATGGTTTTCGTTGGTTTCTTATTAGATAACTGAGCAGTCAAGCTTTGCGTAGTAGCCATTGCCAACAGCAAAGAAGCGGATAAAAGTAGCTTTTTCATTATTTTATATTTTATTGATGGGTGGTGAATAGAATGTATGAGCACATTAAAATAATTGATTGCCATTACCAAAACTAAAAAAATATAAATTTGAACACTACAACGTTTAGTTCAAATACTGGTAGTTTTAATTCAAATTCCGAAATAGCCAGCCCCTAACTGTGACCTGGATTTTGCAGGTAAATAATTGGAAGGTAAATGGCCATATCTTTTTTGAAAACATTTAGAAAAATAGGACGGGCTGCTAAAGCCTGTCAGGTATGCAATTTCTGAAACATTGCAGATATTTTTATTCAATAATGTTATAGCCTCATTTAAACGATAGTGTTTAATAAAAGTATTGGGAGATTTACCGGTGAGTAAGATCATTTTACGATACAATTGAGATTTGCCACACCCCATAGGTTTACTAAAATCATCCACTTTTAAATTTGTATTGCTCCAGGCAGATTCGGTGTAGTCCATTAAAAGGGTCAGAAATTTTTCATCTGTTTGCGTAAGAGAAAATATGTTTTCTCCTTCGCATAAAGCATCTGAATTTTCGCTATTGTATAATTCTTTAACTTCTGATGAAACTATAATTTTGCCTTTAATGATTGTACACATCCGTTCAGCTAATTTTACAGTATCCTCGAAAATCAATTTCTTTTCAGTCACCGGCACTCCGGCACTCAATCCTATTTTTAAACGGATTTTATCGTTATTTATATCATTCACAAATTCTTTTAACAACGATTGAATATCAAGAGCAGCATGCACGGCATTGGAGACCGATTTAAAAGAAACTAAAAAATGGGCTTCGCTTAGTTTAACGGGTTGCCCGTCATAAACATTCACCAGGTTAAGCACAGCGTTACTGTAATTATGTAATGACAATTTAAACTGAGCAGCATCATTCTGTAAAAGCGATGATCGTTTTAACTCTATTACCATTATAGTTCTGAAAGCAGGATCATTAATAATATTTAATACGGTGTTTTGCGCTTTTTCCGGATCTTCAATTCTACCTAAAAATGATTCTACTATGCTTGCATCTACTTCTATCACCCTGTGCGGAACCTGGCCATGGGCCTCATTATGCATTTTTTGGATAGCCTTTGCATCAGGCGCTTCAATTAAACAGAAGGCAGTTTTTCTTTTTTCATCAAACCAATAAGTTAATCCCCTGCAACCAAATTTTTCTTGAATTTTTAAATCTTCCTGGTGTAATTGTGCCACATTTTCTGCTGTAACTGTTTCGGAAACATCGTGGCGATCCATATAAATTGGCATACAATTATTTTTAAAATGCTGTAGTAAATGGTTTACAAAAAACACCGCTACCGTAAATGTCACCAGTATTTAAGTTAAGTTGTATTTTATGTGTTTAACATTAATTGAATCACTAAATAATATTTGTACTAAAAAAAATATTTACCCAGCCATAAATATTGAAATGCATTTTGGAAGAAGATAAATAAATTTCCTGAGCAACTTAGATAATAATTAAAGTGTCAGGCTATTTAAACAAACTTTTCCGCTATTGCATTACCCCACTCACTCCGGATGCCACTCCATATTTCCACTGCTTTATATGAGCCCTCCATGCGCCAACAACAAACCTCCTGGTGTAACATAGTTTAAACAAATTATCAAACTCCGTATCCAAAATATTTGCCTGCGGATAATTGGCTACACCGGCTTTTTTAATATAATCCGGCACGGTGTTACTGTGCCCTACAATTAATATGGTTTTATTAAAATCGCCATGCGCTGCAATTTTATTAAAAAGGTCTATGCCGTTTTCATCAGCGTTGTAATGCACGGTATCAATACCTAATTGCAAACGCATGCTGTCGGCAGTCATTTGGGTGCGTTTAAACTGCGTAAGATAAATGCGTTTAATGTTTTTATTTTTTAAAGTCCTCATTAAATCACCTGCCCTCTTATTACCGTTGGTGGTTAG
>NZ_JANPCM010000625.1:0-6564 GCF_031430955.1 Ferruginibacter sp. | reverse complement strand
TCATTTTAAACCAGTAGTCTCTCGGGTTAGAACTTTCAGTTAGAATTGCAATCACATCAATAACTGAGAAATACCATTTTTCTTCTTTTTCATCCCAATGTGTTCTTACTTTTTGCTCCTCAAACAGCTTCACTTCGTTTTTCATTTACTCATGTATTTATTGGTAAAAAAATTACAAATTCACTTCCCTTCCCTTCCTTTGTTTCTACTTTCAACTCCCCACCATGTGCTTTTACAATATCATAACTTAAACTTAATCCCAAACCTGTTCCCTGGCCTGTGGGTTTGGTAGTAAAGAATGGTTGAAAAATTTTGTCTAATATTTTTTGAGGGATGCCGTTGCCGTTGTCACTCACTTTTATTTCAACTTTATCAGCAATTTTTTTAGTGCCAACTGAAACAGTAGGTTCATATTTAGCCGCTGTCGGCATTGCTACCGCCGACAGGGCTTTCTCGTTCACCACATAAAATGCGTTGGTAATTAAATTTAAAATTACCCTTCCAATATCCTGCGGAATAATGTTGATGTTACCAATCGCTTCATCAAAATCAGTTTTCATCGTTGCATTGAAAGATTTGTCTTTTGCACGAAGACCATGATAAGCCAGGCGTAAATATTCATCTGCCAGTGCATTGATATCGGTTGGTTCTTTTACGCCACTGCTGCTGCGGCTGTGCTGCAGCATTCCTTTTACAATGTCACCGGCACGTTTGCCGTGATGATTTATTTTTTCTAAGTTTTGTTTTAAATCATTTGCAATCTCTTTGGCCATTTCTATATTTCCTTTGCCAATCTCTTCATTCATTTCATCAATCAACTCATTACTTACTTCACTAAAATTATTGACGAAGTTCAATGGGTTCTGTATCTCATGTGCAATGCCTGCGGTGAGTTCTCCAAGGCTGGCCATCTTCTCTGATTGAATAAGTTGGGATTGGGCGGATTTTAACTCAACGAGTGCATGTTCTACATTCATTTTTTGCACTTCTATTTCTTCTTTTTGTTTTTGTAATAACTCATTTGCTTTTTTTCGGCTGCGATTATTTCTGTAAAACATAAAAGCGATAAACATCAACACGCCAATGCCGGCCAACATAGCATAGGTCCTGATTTTAGTTTGCGATAGAATTTTTTCCTCCTCCAATTTTTTCAACCGCATTTGCTCATCAAAACCTATATTCAGAAATTTATTCAGCTTTTCTATTTTTACATAATGCAGGCTATCTTTTAATGCAGCAGCTAATTTTAAATACGCAAATGCGCTGTCCGTTTTATTTTGGTAGCTATACACCGACGAAACCAGGGAATCAGCAATAGCTATTTCCAAAGGATCCCTTAAACGTTGATAAGTTTGCAACGCTTTATAAGCAAAAAGAAGGCTGGAGTCTGGTTTTTTTACAACCTTGTAAAAATGGCTTAATGAAATATAACTGGCCCCCAATGTGAACGGATTATTGCGCTCTTCGCCAATTTGTGCTGCCCTAAGCAAAGCATCCCTCGATAAATTGGTGCTCCCTTTTCTAAAATAAATTTCGCTAAGTTTATTATGAACAAAGCCTTCGTAGTAATTCGCTGTTTTTGAAAAAATGGCAAGTGCCCTTAGCTCAAGCAGCAGTGCGGAATCAAGTTTGTTTTGGGCTATATATACCCTTCCTAATTCCATACTGCTGTATCCCTCCAAATCGGTGTCATTAATATAAACAGCCAATTTTATTGCTTCCTGGTAGCTTGAAATTTCTTTATTTATATTTCCTGTGGCTGCATACAGAACACCCATAAAATGATGATTATATCCTAAAAGATGAAGCCGGTAAGCTTGTGGTGTGGCGTATCCATTGGGTAAATGCCGGGTATTTTTTTCACTTTCAGGGTTTTGTGTAATGCGCAATGCCTGCGCCAATGATTCCAGCGATTTGGGGTAATTCATCGAAAATTGATAGGCATTACCCCACTGGGTTAATACTTCGGCCTCATCTAATTTTTGATTGAGTTGCCTTGCAAGTTGCATTGACCGTCCGGCATAAAAAATTGTACTGTCACGGTTTATATGTTGATAATACCACCCCAGGTTTTTATAAATTTCCATACGGATGGTATCGCTGACTGCATTTTTAAAAGCCTGGTGCAGGCTGTCGAGAAGTTTTTTATTCTTCTGCGCTTTAGTAAAAGCAGGCAGCAGCAGAAGTAATAATATTTTTAAAAATAGTTTCATTCTGTTAGTTTAAGAATTTGGTAATTCAACAATAAACTCAGTTCCTTCACCCTCTTTCGTCTCCACTTTCAACTTACCGCCATGTGCATTTACAATATCATAGCTCAAACTCAAACCCAGGCCCGTTCCTTGTCCGGCAGGCTTGGTGGTAAAGAAGGGTTGAAAAATTTTATCCAATATTTTTTGAGGGATGCCGTTGCCGTTATCTTTTACGGCAATCAAAACTTTATCAGCAATTTTTTTTGTACTTACTGAAACAGTTGGTTCATATTTAGCCGTTGCCGAGGTTGCAACCGCCGACAGGGCTTTCTCGGTCGCCGCATAAAATGCATTGGTAATTAAATTTAAAATTACCCTTCCAATATCCTGCGGAATAATATTGAGGTTGCCAATGCTTTCATCAAAATCTGTTTTTAATGTTGCATTGAAGGATTTGTCTTTTGCACGCAAGCCATGATAGGCTAATCGCAAATATTCATCGGCCAATTTATTAATGTCAGTTGGTTCTTTAGTGGCACTACTGCTGCGGCTGTGTTGCAGCATTCCTTTTACAATGGCATCGGCTCTTTTGCCGTGATGATTTATTTTTTCTTCGTTTGCAATTACATCATCTGCTAAAGCATTTACCTCATCAATATTCCCCTTCTTAATTTCATCCTTCATCTCTACCAACAATTCCTTATTTACTTCCGAAAAATTGTTGACGAAATTCAAAGGATTTTGTATTTCATGTGCAATGCCTGCAGTAAGTTCACCGAGTGAGGCCATTTTTTCAGACTGGATGAGTTGGGATTGTGTGGCTTTCAATTCTTCTATAGATTGTTTTAATTCACTGGTACGTTCCTCTACCTGCTTTTCGAGCAATTCTTTTTGTTGCTCTATCAATTGTGTTCTTTCCAGTTCTTTATCCCTGAGCAATTTTTCTTTTTCCAGCGCCTGCTGAATATTGTCTTTTTGTAACTGGCTATACCTTAAAAATAATATCCTTGAAGAAAACAATACAAACCAGCTCATACAGATTATTTCGATCGTCCGGAAATTAGTATGTGTCCATTGGTAAAGGGAACTGAAAAGTTTGCTACTGGTAAATTGTGCAGTAACCTCAGATGATAAACTGGTGGCATACCAAAAAACAAAAGGGAAAGCAGCTATGATCATTAGCCGGGTAAATTTTTCAGTTCTTGCTTTTGCAACAAATAAAAACAGGGTGATGAGCAGAGAGATAAAAATGATCGGTAGAGGCAATAAGTTTAAGAATGATAATGTCTTATTCCACCAGCCAGGTATAGTGGTGATCAGATTTTTCAGGAAAATTACCAGTGCCCAAAAAAAGCTCTGAAAAAATAAAAACCTGTCCCACTTTTTGTAAAACTCATAGGTTTTAAAAAAATACCTGATAAAGTGAATCAAAAAAAACTGTATGAAGGCCCAGGCAATATATAGATAAAAAACATACTGAACAAAGTCAGGCCTCATTTCAAAGAAATACCTGTAGGAGGTATTGAAAAGACGATTTGAAGACAAGGCGAAAAGGAAAAGCGAAAAATACAGGTACATTCTTTCACGAACCACAGCAAAGAAAAACAGGTTGAAAAAGCCGGCAAAAACAAGAAAGCCAATAATGAACATATCCTTAAGCTGATCAAAAGAAAAAATATTAAACCTTTTGTTGGTATTTTCAAAAGGGGCCACATAATTGTCCTGGATTATTTTGGCCGTACTAACAATATAAACAGCAAAGAATGATTTTAGTCCGTAAGCATCATTAGCAACCCGTTGGTATACGAGCACCTGCGCATCAGGTTGCATGGGAAAAGGAATGCAGTTTGTTTTTTTTAACCCGTCTTTTTTGTTCCAGTCATATTTTTCCCCACTTATGTAATGCTTCCATTTTCCACCTGGCTGAGCTATATAAAAATCATCATAATCGGATAAAGAATTCAATGCAATGCCGGCCTCTCCTATCATTGTATTTTTCAGGCTATACCTGATCCAGTATGCTTTTGCAAGGGTATCATCTAATTTTAATGAGGCATTGCGAAACCGGTTGGATACGGATACCTCGTCAATGGTAAGCTTTCCATCTTTATCAGTAAGGATTTGCCAGAAATTATTGTCCAGTTGCTGAAAATCGATAGTGTCTGATTTTATTTCATACACTGGCGGTAATACCAGCTGCGCTTTCGTAAAAAAGCAAGTAAGGCAAAGCAAAATTATACCCGTAATTTTTTTCAGAAATGCTGGCATCAATTATATATTTAAACAGATAGTAAGATAATAAATTCTGCACCTTCACCTTCCCTGGTTTCCACTTTCAACTCACCACCATGTGCTTTTACAAAATCATAGCTCAATGATAATCCTAAGCCTGTTCCTTGTCCTGTTGGTTTGGTGGTAAAGAAAGGTTGGAAGATTTTATCTAATACTTTTTGAGGGATGCCGTTGCCGTTGTCAGCAACCCGAATTTCAATGCTGCCCCCATCCCCTGAAGGGGTGCCAAGACTTTTAGTTGTAACAGTCACTATTGGTTCGTAAATATCAAAATCCAATTTAGCTTTCTCATTGGTAGCATAAAATGCGTTGGTAATTAAATTAAGAATAACTCTTCCAATATCCTGCGGAATGATGTTGATATTGCCAATCGTTTCATCATAATCTGTTTTCATGGTGGCGTTGAAAGATTTATCTTTTGCCCGTAATCCATGATAAGCTAACCTTAAGTATTCATCAGCCAGTTTATTAATATCAGTTGCTTCTTTTTTACCACTGCCGCTGCTGGAGTGCTGCAACATCCCTTTTACAATAGCATCGGCTCTTTTGCCGTGATGAAGAATTTTTTCTAAGTTTTGTTTAATATCATCAGCAATAGCAAACCCTTCTTCTGTATCACCTTTTTTAAACTCATCTTTCATTTCATCAATCAACTCGTTGCTTACTTCACTGAAATTGTTGACGAAGTTTAATGGGTTTTGAATTTCATGGGCAATACCTGCGGTGAGTTCGCCGAGAGAAGCCATTTTTTCGGATTGAATTAATTGTTTTTGTGTGACCTGTAATTGAGTTAAAGCATCTTCTGCTTTTTTCTTTTCTGTTTGCAGTTTTATCAAATCCTCTTCAGCTTGTATTGCATGTGCTTCTGCTTTTTGCAGATCGAGAAAACGGGTATAGGTTTGTTGAAATACTTTTCCAAAACGCATAAGGGTAGTATTCTCTTCATTCGAATAAGGAATGCCTGAAAAGTTTTCGATATACAGTCCAACATTGTCTAGCAATACGGTTGATGCTGCTAGCCCAGGACAACTTAAATAAAATTTTTTTGATGCTTCCGTTAATCCGGGAACATAGGATAAAAGCTGATTGTAAAATTTGTTCTTTTCTTCAAAATTTAAATTGGTGGCAAAGAAATCTGTCCATTTTTCTTTTGCTTCGTTAAATTGATTTGCCCAGACAGACTCAAAATATGGATGCGATATTTTAGATGGAATGTCCTGCTCATCAGCAATCCAAAAATGCCAATCAGCTTTCGGTTTATAGTCAACAACAAAACCTGCATGGTCAAGATGAATGTTTAAAAGCCTCATTTGCTGATAAACAATTTTTATTACTTCTTTGAGCTCTTCACTTTTTTGCATGCCCATGCTTCGGCTTCTTACTCTTTCCAAAGCAGCTTCTATTTGAGCTTCTCTTGCCTGTGCTTCTGCTTTTTGCAGATCGAGGAAGCGTACATAAGCTTGTTCAAAAATTTTTGCAAAACGCTTTATTATTTCTTTATCGCTTTCATTAAGTAAATTCCCGGAAAAATCTGCGATACCAATACTTGAATTTTTTTCGAATGCCGGTGAATAAGAATAAAACTCTTGCTCAAAAAGCCATTTTTTCTGTTCTTCAAGCCCCTCGAAATTTTCATAACTGGAGTTTTCGAAAAAGAATTGGAAATAACTGTTTTTTACTTCTGTTGAATATGCTTTACTATAAAAGTTAACTCCACTTTCTTTGGCCGTCCAGAAATCATCTAAAATTGGGTTTTGAAAGTAAGGCGTTGAGATATAAATATTAGAAAAGTCAGGGGAAGCCACCCATTGATTAAAATTTCTTGAATCTTTATCAAATACAACAACTACCGCTACCCTTGCTTCCATGGAAATGTCCAGTTCCTGAAATTTTCTTTGCACTTGGACAACTACTTCACTTAGTTCATCACTTTTATGCATAGCAAGTGATCGGGACCGAATTTTTTCCAGGGCTGTTTCTATTTGCGCTTCTCTTGCTTGTGCTTCTGCTTTTTGCAAGTCGAGAAAACGTGTATAGGTTTGATCAAATACTTTTCCAAAACGTTGAAAAATAATATGTG
>NZ_JANPCM010000624.1:0-2093 GCF_031430955.1 Ferruginibacter sp. | reverse complement strand
TAATTTATATCACTAATTCTTACCGGTACAGTAATTACAGCAATTTTATTTTCAGGCATTATTAGTTTTACTCTTGCCATTTTTTTTATAAAGATAAAATTCCCTTCTTGATAAAATTCCCCTTATTTACAAAAAATATTACTCATTGCAGAGTTTTTAATGACTAATGTCTCAACGACCAATGACTTTTAATAAAAAAATAAGGCTTCACGCTAGGAGTGAAGCCGTTATTTATAAAACCTATATAGTAGATCGGGTAATCATTTTTTCTCTTCTAAAACGTTACTCAGCTCCATAATGTCCATAAAATTAGAAAGTGATGGAGCTACAACATTATTGGTCATCTTATCTCTCCATTTGGCAAAAGTGTTCTTCCACTTTGCACTTTCTTTAATTATTACATCAAGGTTTTCTTGCAGCTCGGGATTTTTATCGGTCAAATAACCAATTATATTAGAAAATTTAGAAGATACTTTTATTGTTTGTCCATCGGGGCCGGTAATACTGATGTAAGTATTTGGGGTATTCATTAATGCAATATCCATCGGTGTTTCTCCATTGGCGGTTTGCAATTTTTCTTTGTTGCCAATTGCAGGGTCTTGTGCTAAATCTTCTGCTTTATTACCTTTTACATAATCTGCAACAGGCGTTTCTTGTGTTTGCGCCGGTGTTGCTTTTTTAGCAGGGTTGTAAGCAGTTTGTTCTTTTGTCAATTTTTTTTCTTGAGTATCAGAGGCAGGCAAGGTTGTTTTTTCTGTGCCGGCAACTGGTGTATTTGTTTGCCGACTTTGTGGGGTTACAGAAGAAGCGATAGAATTAATTGCATCATCTTTTTTATTACTGCTTAACCAAATGGCGGTTGCAATAATTGCAATAACAGATGCTGCTGCGGCCATTCTAAAATAAATGACTTTTTGGTTTTTCTTATTATTTTGCAGCGGAACTATTTTTGTTTCGCTCTTATCTAATTCACTGGCAATATTTTTCCAGGCATCAGCCGGGGCTTCTGCATTATAATTGTATAAACGTTCTGTAAATGAAGTTGATGATTGCTGTTCTTCTTCATCAAGTGTATTAAAAATATTTACTAAAACTTTATCCGGCGCCGTTGTTTCAAAAGCAAGTATTTTTATTTTAAAATCTGTTGCTGCTGTTTCATTTTCTTTGTCCAGTTCATTGGTAATATTCACCCACACACCTTCTGGAGGTGTTACCTGGTGGCTGAGTATTTTATTTAACCAATTGGTGGGCATTATTAATTTTTATTAAGGTCAGATTTATTTTAACTTTTCTTCTACCATTTTTTTTAAAATAGCTTTAGCCCTTGCTAACTGCGATTTGCTGGTACCCTCACTTATTCCTAAAATTTCTCCAATATCTTTATGGGCATATCCTTCAATTACATACATGTTAAACACCTGCCTGTAGCCGGGGCTAAGTTCCTGAATCATTTTTATCACATCTTTTTCGGCAAGGTTATCCAGCGCATTCCACGATGGGTCTTCAACCGTTACCTCCTGCGAATCTGTAACAGAAAATTTCTTAACCGACTTTCTAAAATGTTCAATAGAAGTGTTTACAAAAATCCTGCGTATCCATCCCTCAAACGAACCCTCGCCACGAAATTTCTCCAGGTTTTTAAAAATTTTTATAAAGCCATCTTGTAAAAGATCCTGGGCATCTTCTGCATCTTTACAATACCTTAAACAAACCGCATACATTTTAGATGAAAAACGGTGGTAGAGCATTTCCTGCATCTTCCGGTCTTTATTTAAGCATCCTTTAATTATGTCGGTTTCAGATAGCAATAGGTTGCTTTCGTTAGTCAAAATAAGATAGGTTTTGTTGAATAATAAATAATTTTTTCGATTAGCTTCAACGGGAACTTATAAAAACAATTAATTTTTCCAGTGCTTTTTTGCGGTGGCTGTATCTGGATTTTTCCTCCATACTCATTTCCGCAAATGTTTTTTCACTTTCGTCAGGTACAAAGACGGCATCGTAACCAAAACCGTTGCTTCCTTTTTTTTCTGCTGTTATAGTGCCTTTGCATATGCCTTCAAACAAATATTCTTTATCATCTAAAATTAATG
>NZ_JANPCM010000623.1:0-5608 GCF_031430955.1 Ferruginibacter sp. | reverse complement strand
GGACTATTACAAAACTAATCGTAAAGATGAATTTGTAAAAATCCTTAAAGACTTTTACGACAATGTACAAATGCCAACATTTGAATTCTTAAAACAATACTATATGGTATATTTTAACCCCGAATTAAAATTTGAAGGTCGCTTATTAGAACAGTTAGGACTTAAAACTTGTTTGAAATGTACTGAACGTGCAAACAAATAAACTGCAGGCAACATCAGGTTTTGTACAATTGGGGCATGACATTGAAACAATCATCGGCAACTAACACAATCAACTTTTTTCAGGACGGGTCATACGCCATAAATTCGACCATCCGTTCTACCAAAAGCATGATAAGACATTTTTTTATAACAGTATTTTTTGCCGCACTTTTCTCTTGCAGTTTTGGACAAAGAATCAATAATAAAGTTTATCAAAAGTTCATAACTGCAGACTCCGTAATTATTGTAAGTCATTTGACAACATATATTCCAATCGTTGACGACAAGACAAATGAAAGAATCGGCTCCTATAGACTAGTTGAGAAAAACAGAGTCAACTATAAAATTATAAAAGAGCAATATCGCCTCGACAAAAAAGAAATTGATTCTTTAGCACTAATAATGATAGAAGCTAATAAGGACAGTACCATAGAAGATATTGGGTGTTTCATGCCGCATCATGGAATATTAATTTACAAAAAAAGCAAGTGTTCTTTTTTTGACATTTGCTTTGGGTGTCGACACTTCATAACATCAAAAGACATCACCCTTTCAGACGAAATAAGCGATAAGACTTGGTTGCACCTTTATCATTTCTTTAGAAATCGTAAATTGAATTATGAACTCACAGGTGAGACAATAGAGCAACAGTGATTTTTACGGCGTACAACACGAACTTTGTGAAAGTGTGGCTTGACAAACAAACTTCAGCTAATTGTACGATAAGATTTAGCTTAATTCCGTTTTTTTTATAGAATGAAAATGAAGAAACCTGCTACCAGAGCAGGTTTCAATCAAAACTAAGCGGACCGGACGGGACTCGAACCCGCGACCTCTGCCGTGACAGGGCAGCATTCTAACCAACTGAACTACCGATCCTTCAACATTACCCCTAAATCTAAATTCAGGAATCAATTTTATTTAACATATTCTGAGGCTGTGTCACCAGCCATTTTAAATATTCTTTATTACATTTTTTTAGCCGTTTTTCTTCAATCAATGCCGCTTTCTTCGCATCAAATACTGCTACAAAAATTAACCTCCATGGCATCTTACTCTTAGTAAACTGGCTTTCTCCATTATTATGTTGCCGTAACCTCTTAGCATAGTCTTCTGTTGACCCTTTGTAATAGTCTCCATCAACTAAACTTTCAAGAATATATACATAATACATTTTAAAAGAACTTTTTCGAACCGTCTCGCCCCAGGCGAGATGATATGGCCTAAGGCTATACAGCATTCTAACCAACTGAACTACCGATCCAACTACCCAAACCCTGAGTTTAAAATTAAAATTTAATTTCACCCTCCTTTTTTGGGAGGGCAAAGATAGGTTTTTGATTTTCCTGTACCAAAACTTTTATTAAAATATTGTATTCCCTAATTTTACAGTCTATCTTACAATAAAAAATGATTGCCAGTAATCTATATCGTAAACCAAACCGTAAAAATTAAATGCCTGAACTTAAAAACCGACAGTTCCTCGATTTTGAAAAGCCCGTAAAAGATTTGTACGACCAGATTGAAGTACAAAAAGCCAGTGCTGAAAAAAGCAAGATTGATTTAAGTGATACCATTATCAAACTGGAACAAAAGATTACAGAAACTAAGAGAGAATTAACTGATAATCTTACCCCCTGGCAAAAAGTACAGTTAAGCCGCCACCCCGACAGGCCATACACCTTAAAGTACATTGATAAAATGTGTACTAATTTTATTGAGTTACACGGCGACAGAAATGTAAAAGATGATAAAGCCATGGTGGGTGGTTTTGCCCAGTTAGATGGAGAAACCGTAATGATTATTGGCCAGCAAAAAGGTATTAATACCAAAATGCGGCAGCTTAGAAATTTTGGTATGGCCAACCCGGAAGGTTACAGAAAAGCATTACGTTTGATGCGGCTTGCAGAAAAATTTAATAAACCTGTTATTACATTAATTGATACTCCCGGTGCATACCCGGGATTGGAAGCTGAAGAAAGAGGACAGGGCGAAGCCATTGCCCGGAATATTTATGAAATGATACGGTTGAAAGTGCCGGTGATTTGTGTAATTATTGGCGAAGGCGCAAGTGGTGGTGCATTAGGTATTGGTGTGGGTGATAAAGTTTTTATGCTGGAAAATACCTGGTACACTGTTATTTCTCCGGAAAGTTGCAGCAGTATTTTATGGCGTACCTGGGATAAAAAAGAAACCGCAGCAGAACAATTAAAATTAACGGCTGAAAATATGATTGAATTTGGTTTGGTAGATGGAAAGATACCGGAACCACTTGGCGGTGCACACTGGGATTATGATGAAGCCGCTCAAATTTTAAAACAGCATTTATTACCTGTTATTGCCGAACTTAAAAAAATTCCTGCACAGGAAAGAATAAACCAGCGCATTGAAAAATTTGGCAAGATGGGATTTTGGCAGGAAACTGCTGTTTAAAAAATATTTATTATAGAGGAGTCTTCGTACAGGAAGACTTTTGTTTTTATAATACAGCAGAAAATAAATGATTGATACGCTTAGATAAAAGTTGAATAAAGTTATACTGTTGAAGAGTGCGACGCCACCGCAGCCAAACAGAATTAATAAAGCTTGGCAAAAAAAATAAAACTTAACCATCTTCTCTGCTGATTAACAGAGATAGGAATAAAAAAATACTATGTTAAAAGTTGGAGTTATTGGTACGGGGCATTTAGGAAAATTCCATTTGAACAACTGGGCCGAAATTGAAGGTATACAATTAATTGGTTTTTGCGATACTGATGATGATAATGCAAAATTGGTTAGCGAAAAATATAATTTACCAAGGTATAATGATGCTGAAAAATTAATTGACGATTGTGATATTGTAGATATTGTTGCACCAACAGTTTTTCATTTTGAATTATGTGAGGCTGCAATAAAAAAAGGTAAACACGTATTTGTAGAAAAGCCTTTGGCCAATACAATGGACGAAGCAAGAGAGTTAGTAAAATTGGCTAAAGAAGCCAATATAAAATTTCAGGTAGGCCACGTAGAAAGGTTTAATCCTGCTTTTTTATCGCTGAAACAATATGACCTGCAACCCATGTTTATTGAGGTGCACCGCCTTGCACAGTTTAACCCACGTGGTACCGATGTGAGTGTGATTTTAGATTTAATGATACATGATATTGACATTATTTTAAGTCTTGTAAAAAGTAATGTAAATTATATTAGTGCCAACGGTGTTGCTGTAATGAGCGATACGCCTGATATTGCCAACGTAAGAATTGAATTTGATAATGGTTGTGTGGCTAACCTTACCAGCAGCCGTATATCAATGAAAAAAATGCGGAAGATGCGGCTGTTTCAAAAAGATGCATACATTGGTATTGATTTTTTAGAGAAGAAAACAGAAATAATAAAATTAAATACACCCGGTGATAAAAATGTTTTTACGTTTGATATTGATACTAACAGCGGTAAAAAAACTATTGCTATTGCAAGCCCGAATGTGCCGGATGTAAATGCGATAAAAATGGAACTGGAAGAATTTAGAAATGCAATTATAAACAATACTGAAACTCCTGTAAGTGTGGTGGATGGTTATAGGGCAATGGAAGTGGCACACCAGATACTGGAAAAAATAAGCAAGGCTAACCATAATTAAAATGAGCAGCGAAAATTTTAATAACACTGCATAATTTGTTCTCTAAAATTATTTTTTGTTACAGTTGAAACAACCCCGGATTCATATAGGATGGTATGCAGCAGGCGATTTTATTGCTGCAATTATTGCATGGGTTATTTTTTATTTTGTTAGAAAACAAATTATTGGCGAAGCCCCTTTGGCAGGCAATAAGTTTTATTTGGGCTTATTTATTTATCCCCTTGCCTGGATCAGTTTATATCACCTTGGCGGCAGTTATAAAAACATTTACCACAAAAGCAGGTTGATGGAATTTTTAAATACATTCAACCATTCTTTTATTGGGTGTATCGTAATTCTTTTTTTGTTTTTATTATACGATGCCAGTAAAGATTACAACATTTATTCTAAAGAATTTTTTTCGCTGCTGGCCATACAGGTGCTGGTTACTTTTATTTTTCGTTTATTTTTTTTAACCAGGGCAAAAACCCAGCTGGAAACTGGTTTAGTTTTTTTTAATACATTAATAGTTGGCTCCAGCAGCAATGCAGCAGCTTTATACAAATCTATAATTACAAATGAAGAAAAAACCGGGTACAGGATCATGGGTTTTGTGAATACCAATGGCAACAACATTTCTAATTTATCTGAGGCCATTATAAATTTTGGCACTGCAGAAAATATAACTCAGGTAATTACTGAAAAAAATATAGAAGAAGTAATTATTGCAGTAGAAAAAAAAGAAAGAGAAAAAATTGAAAAGATCTTACAGCAACTGAGCGATAAGAATGTTAACATTAAAATTACACCCGACACGGTTGATATTTTAACTGGTGCCGTACAAACCAATAATGTGCTGGGTGTGCCTTTAATTGATCTGCACTCGGGGTTACTGGTTTCGTGGCAGCAAAATGTAAAACGTTTACTCGACATTGTAATTTCCGCTGTTGCAATGGTGCTGCTATCGCCTTTAATTATTTATACGGCGTTGCGTTTAAAAGCATCTTCACGTGGGCCTTTATTTTTTTTTCAGGAAAGAATTGGGTATAAAGGCAACCCGTTTATTATGTACAAATTCAGGAGTATGGTGCAGGATGCTGAAAAAAATGGGCCATTGTTAAGTTTTGATGACGACCCAAGAATTACTACATGGGGTAAAGTAATGCGCAAGTGGCGCTTAGATGAATTGCCGCAGTTATTAAATATTATTAAAGGCGAGATGAGTTTGGTGGGGCCCAGGCCGGAAAGAAAATTTTATATTGATCAGATTATTCTGCAACATCCCGAATACAATTATTTGTTTAAAGTAAAACCCGGCCTCAGCAGCTGGGGAATGGTTAAATTTGGTTATGCATCTTCCATTAAAGAAATGATTGAGCGCATGCCTTACGATTTAATGTACATTGAAAATATTTCGCTGGCGCTTGATTTTAAAATAATGCTGCACACTATTAAGATTATATTTAGTGGTAAAGGAAAATAACAATGGGCAATGGGCAATATACAATGGGCAATTTTCGACAAGCAATGACAGATAGTGTACAATAAAATCTTTACTTACAAGTGCAGTATTAAATGTAATCTAATGCAGCTATTTGTTTATTTTTGAAAAAAACATTTCGTTTTGAAAAAAAATTTCTTTTTAATATTATTTTTTTATTGTCAATTGCCAATTGCCAATTGTCAATTGCCCTACTGGCAACAACAGGTTAAATATAAAATTGATGTTGCATTAAACGATACAGCACATACTTTAGACGGTTATATAAATATGGATTATTTCAATAATTCTCCCGACACCAT
>NZ_JANPCM010000622.1:0-4121 GCF_031430955.1 Ferruginibacter sp. | reverse complement strand
ATGCAAACCCTTGCCGGCATGGATACTGGTTTTGGCCGCACAAGAGGCACGGGCAAAGAAGGCGAATATTATGTATGCTTTAGTTATATGGAAGAAGATGCCGGTGTGTACGCCGCCAAGGCGGCGGTAAGGGTTTCGCAGGCTTTAATTGATGATGTTGTGTATGATTTAAGTGAGGATATTATGAACCTGAGAGAAATTAGGGAAGATACCAGACTTGGGCCCAGCACCGGTTGTATTGTAGATGAAGCGGCAAAAAGAGGCATCCCTTTTATACGATTGAACAAACATAGTTTGGTACAATTGGGTTATGGTGTGCATCAAAAAAGAATACGTGCAACCATTGCAAGTACCACCGGAAATATTGCGGTGGATATTGCCTGCGATAAAGAAGAAACAAAAAATTTATTAGGTGCTGCCGAAATTCCTGTTCCAAAAGGTGATGTAGTAAGAACTGAATTGGGATTGCAGGATGCGATTGACAGAATTGGTTATCCCTGTGTAATAAAACCTATTGATGGTAACCATGGTAAAGGTAATACCACCAACATTACTGATTGGGAAATGGCACTCAGGGCTTTTGAAGCGGCGAAAGTTTATGGCCGCAGTGTGATCGTTGAAAAATATATTACAGGTTTTGATTTCAGGATTTTAGTGATCAACTATAAATTTATTTGTGCAGCATTGCGAACACCAGCTTCGGTTGTGGGTGATGGAAAAAATACTATTCAATATTTAATTGACGAAACTAATAAGGACCCACGCCGTGGATACGGGCACGAAAAAGTTTTAACGCAAATTACCATTGATCAGTTTACGCAAAAAATGCTGGACGAAAAAAATTATACTTTAGAAACTGTTCCTGCAAAAGATGAACTGGTATTATTAAAGCCTACCGCTAATTTAAGTACCGGCGGCACCAGTACCGATGTTACTGACGAAGTACATCCGGCAAATGTTTTTATGTGCGAACGCATTGCAAAAATAATTGGCCTGGATATTTGCGGTATTGATATTATGGCAACTGATTTGCGTACACCCGTAACAGAAAATGGCGGTTGTATTTTAGAAGTAAATGCAGCGCCTGGCTTCCGTATGCATATTGAACCTTCTGTTGGTTTGGCCCGTAATGTGGCCGAGCCGGTGGTGGATATGCTTTTTCCGAGCGGTAGTGTTGGTAAAATTCCAATCATTGCCATAACAGGCACCAATGGAAAAACAACTACAACAAGATTAACCGCTCACATTGCAAAAACTGCTGGCTACAAAGTGGGCTACACCACCAGCGATGGTGTGTACATTCAAAACCAAATGATGATGAAGGGTGATTGCACCGGGCCGGTATCTTCTACTTTTGTTTTGAAAGATCCTACGGTTGATTTTGCAGTATTGGAATGTGCCAGAGGCGGTATTTTAAAAAGCGGATTGGCTTTTCAAAATTGCGATGTGGCGGTAGTTACCAACATCAGTGCCGATCATATTGGATTGGGTGGTATAGATTCGATGGAGCAAATGGCAAAGGTGAAAGCTGTTGTGCCCGAAACAGTTTTTAAACATGGCTATGCTATTTTAAATGCTGATGATGATTTGGTGTATGCGATGAAAAGCGGACTGGATTGTAACATTGCATTGTTCAGCATGGATGAAAATAATAAACGCATTATTGAGCATTGCAAAAAAGGCGGCTATGCGGCAGTGTACGAGAACGGATACATCACCGTAATGAAAGGCACCTGGAAAATTCGTGTGGTAAAAGTTGCCGAAGTGCCGGTGACTTATGGCGGCAAAGCCACCCATAATATTATGAACTGTTTGCCCGCTGTTTTATCTACTTATTTCTGGCGCAACATTTCTATTGATGATATTAAACTGGCCCTGCAAACCTTTGTGCCTTCGCCAACACAAACGCCGGGCAGGTTAAACATGTTCCATTTTAAACAATTTAAATTTTTAGTTGACTTTGCACATAACCCTGCCGGACTGGAATTGCTTTGCGATTTTATCAGTAAGATGGATGGTGAACCCAAAGTGGGCATTATCAGCGGCACCGGCGACAGAAGGGATGATGATATAAGAGAACTGGGAAGGATTTCGGGAAGAAATTTTGATGAAATAATTATACGCCAGGATAAACATTTACGTGGCCGCACGGCTGAAGAAATTGTAAATCTTTTAGTGGAAGGTATTAATGAAACCAAAACTAAAGATATTCCTGTAAATATTATTTACAATGAAAAAGAAGCTATCATGTTTGCGTATGATAATGCAAAGCCGGGCAGTTTAATTACTATTATGTGTGATGTGGTGGCGGAGGCTTTGGATTTGATAAAGGGGTTGAAGGAGAAGGAGGATGAGGGATGAGAGTATGAATTGTAACTTTAACTTTATAAAGCAATGGGGCTTGACATAATAATCTCTACAAACAATATAAACAAAATTTATTCTGGCAATTATTTTGATGAGAAAAATAATTACTTCAATCAACATAGTTTAAGCCGAACGTTTTGCAACTTTATGTCAAGACGACATATCGCAAACGGCAAGCCTGAACTTGATCAAATTGGTGAAATTACAGGAATTGATATCTCTCCAATTTATGATATGGAAAAATATTGGGATGATTTGAGTGCCGAACATCAACTTTCGTTTGCAGAGAATACCAAAGAGAAAGAAGAAATTAAAAATCGAATTGAAGCAGATAAGAATAGTTTGAAAGGAAATATTGATAATGTGGTTGTAACTATTTCACAATTAATACAAAAGCTTTCGCAAATTCAAAATCTTAACCAAATACTTAATGATTACGGCGAAAGTACCATAGATTATGATTTTTACTTCACAGATTTTAATATTGATAAAGGAGAAGGATATATCAGAAATAATTTTGGCCAAGACTTGAGAAATTTTAAAAGATTTTTAGACTATGCAAAAAGTACTGGTGCCACAACTGTTTTTTTTAACTATGGATGAAAAGTAAAAATAAAAAATTAAAAGAAATGCTTAAGGCTTTCACTCTCTCCTTATAACATCACCCATGCCGCAAACAAAATATACTCCGCAAAAAAACACCCAAAAACGCAGGTAAAATTTTTATTTAATCAAATAAATTTGTTTAACTTTATAAAGACTTAAATAAATTGCTATGGGTGATACTTATTTTATACGGATTAAAAAAGAATACGCTGCAGATGTGATTGAAGATTTGCAAAAAATGGATGCTGTTGAATTTATTAATGAAGAAAACATTAGCATCCCCCAATGGCAGATAGATAAAGTTTTAGAGGCGAAAAAGAAAGCAAAAGAAAATCCTTCTTTGCTTATAGATTGGGAAACCGTTAAGCAAAATATCCGTAACCGATAATTTGTAAAATGGTATTTCCCATTGTTTTCATGCCCGATGCTCAAAATGATTTGATGGAAATTTATGATTGGTATGCAAGTAAGTCGGAAGGGTTAGGTGAAAGATTCATTAAGTCATTTGATAAACGTATTAATTTGATTTCTGTAACACCAGAGATTTCCCCGATTAGATATGAAAACGTTCGATGTTCTTTAGTTCCCGATTTTCCTTACTTGATTCATTATGAGGCAGCCTTAGAAATTGAAAGAATAATTGTGTACAGGGTTTTCCATACCAGTCGGAGACCGTTATGGGAAGATTAATTTTTCCTTACAACATCACCCACACCGCAAACAAAATATATTCCGCAAAAAAGAACACCCAAAAACGCAGGTAAAATTTCTTCACCGAATTTTTATCCTCCAGTTTTACAGAAAAATAATTAATTAGAAAAAATATAAATAACAATCCGTGTGTAATAATTAAATACCAAACATTTTTTTCTGCATAAAAAAAACTCCATAGTAATACCAAAATATAAGCTGCGCCAACCATTAATGTTCCGCCGGTCAATGCATTTTTTTTAGAGTATAAAACGGCTAATGTTTTTACATGAAATTTTTCATCGCCTTCTGTATCGGGCAAATCTTTAAACCAGGCAATTGCAATACTGAATGCCATAATAAAAAATGCCAGGCACCAGATATATCCGGGCAAATTATAATTATCATTTATCGTTTTTTGAAAATGCAGAAAGATACCCACATTAACCAATAATCCT
>NZ_JANPCM010000621.1:0-1697 GCF_031430955.1 Ferruginibacter sp. | reverse complement strand
ATTAATGAAGATGATTATTTAAAAACTTTGCAGCAGCATTTTGATGCCAAACTAAAAACATTAAAAAGCGAAAAAAATAGTTTTATCAAAAAAAGAAAACTGCAGGATCATTTAATGCAAAAAGGTTTTGAAAGCGATTTGATAAGAAACCTGATGGCTGATGCATTAGGTAATAAATAAATTATCACTGATATACTAAATAAAAAAGAATACCGTTAACAGCATACCAATTTTCTTAACACAGCTAAACTTTAATCACCCTGCATTTTTTTCCTTTAATTTCACCTCTCAAAAAAAATAAACACCCATTCTAATTTATGAAGAAAACAATTGTATGCCTGACTATTGGCATGGTATGTACAGCTTCGCCTTTTATTGGCAACGCACAAAAAACCGAACCCATTTTTGAAATTACTGCCGGCAATGCGGCAAACAATGCTAAATTCCTTATGCAGTCTGCCACCGGCGAATTAATTACTGGTAACGAATTAAAACTCTTTGCTATCGACCCCGAAAAAAAATCAGTTATCTGGGAAAATAAAGACTTTTTAGGATTGAATGAAGATGATATTACCGTAATAGAAGGCACACCTTTTATAAAAATAGAAAGACAAAAAACTTTGTCTATTGGAAAAAATAAAAATACTTACATCATACAGGCAAGAGATGGTAAAGTAGTTTACGACAGTAAAGACGAAGGCATTAAAGTAAGAAGCACTTTAATTATACCGCAATTGGGCGGCCTGCTTATTGAAAGTGTAAAAGACGGATTTCTTTCTGTTTCGCTGGTAGATTTTGCTACAGCAAAAGAACTGTGGACGGTGCCGTTAGCAAAAGAAAAAAGCGGAGGTATTGGTATTGGCGCATTAAAAAGAGCCGTAAAATCTTTTACCGCTTCGGCATTTAATGTTGCTCCCATAGTTGATCAAAACAAAAATTTATTATTAGTAAACAAAAAAGAAGTTTTCTGTATTAACAAAGCCGGTACACTGGCCTGGAAAAAAGAATATGATGAAAATGTAGATGATGCTTATTTGGGTGCTGATGGCAAATCAATTTTTATTGGCTACAAAAAATATATTGATAAACTAACTACCGAAAATGGCAACAGCACTTTGAGCGAACCTATAAAAATGAGGGATGCATTAAATGGCATTAGCCCGATGGGTAACGATTACCTGGTGTATAACGAAGCCGGCATAAACATAATGGATGCCAACGGCAACATGAAATGGAAAAAAGACAGCAAGCTCGGCAACATTACACAGGTAAAATATACCGCCAATGGTGTATTAGCCATTGAAGCTGTAAAAGATGACGAAACGGTTTTTTACTGGGTTAACAATGATGGTAAAGAAATGTGGAACCAAAAAGTGGATGGCGGTTTAATATTGGCAGAGCCAACCGATAAAGGTGTAATGTATGTAACCAGCGAACGTGCCAACACACTTACTTACGAAAAAGGAAAAGATGTTTGGAACAAAGACATTAAAATAAAAGGGACCCCCAATTTTGGAGTGGATGCAAAAAGTAAAATACTGTATGCCTTTGCAAAAGAAAAAGTGCATGCTTTTAATTTTACTGATAACACTTACCGTTTAGTTGCAGAAGGACTGGAACTAAAAAAGTTTGATGATGAAAAGGAAGGAGCAACTGTTGATATAAGAAACGAAGGCGGAAAATTAATTATTAATACC
>NZ_JANPCM010000620.1:0-2370 GCF_031430955.1 Ferruginibacter sp. | reverse complement strand
ATAATATCAAACTTTACGTTTAATAGTTTTAATTTTTATTGCAGTTAAACTATTTTTGAAAAACAAAGTCTTAAAAAACTATTGAATTATATGCTAAAAATTTACCTGCTTATTTTTATAATTGCTGCTGGTTTTTCGGTTGCTGTTGCCCAAACAGATTCGCTTTCTGCAAAAGATAAAGCCATGCTGGATTCTATGATGGAGAACGATGAGTTTTTAAAAATGATGAAAGAGCAATCAAAAAACTCTGTTGATATAAGTGTTGGTTTGGGTAATGGTGCATTCAGTTCTAGCAATAATGCGGCTAATGCAACTGGGATAGATAATCAAATTATTTTTACACCTTCAATTATTTATCACACAAAAAATGGTTTCAGTTTTGGAGCGACAGGATTTTTAACTTCAGACAGTACAAATAAATTAGAATTGTATCAAACAGGTATTAGTGCTGCATACGATTATTACGGAAAAAAAGTGCTGGCCGGTTTTTCTTACACCAGGTACTTAAGTGATAAAAATAAATACAATACTAAATCATTGTATCAAAATGATTTTTACGGATATATCAAAAGGGCTAAAGGAATACTTCAACCAGGGTTGACTTCCGGTTTTGCAAACGGGAATTATAAAGAAGTGGTTTTAGTTTTACGAAAAAGGCCGCTATTAGGTGATACATTAGTAAGAGATTCTACCAGTAATAAAGCAAGTTATTTTTCTGTTTCGGGAAGTGTTGAACATGATTTTAGTTTTTATAAATTGTTTTCAAAAGATGATGAACTGGATTTTGTGCCGTCCCTGATTATAAATTTTGGAAGTGATAAACTTACACAAACGCATCTCAATAAAGTATTTAATCGTCAAATTCTCAGTAGCAGAAAAAGAGTAGAAGCAACTAATAAATTTCAACTGCAGTCTGTTGCTGCTTCTTTTGATTTTACTTATGGCATTGGTAAATTCTTTTTACAACCCAATGTTTATTTAGATTATTATTTGCCCGAAACCACTGCTACAAGATTTGCGGCTATTTTTTCTGTAACTGCAGGGGTATCCTTTTAATCTTCTCTTAACAAAATATTAGCCAAACTAATTTGCCCTTGGCATATAAGTTGAATAAATAGTTTAACTAAATAAATTTATTTATGAAAACAAAACTCTTATTAACAGCAGCAATTACCATTTTAAGCATTGGCGCTTTTGCCCAGGGCTTTAATATTGGTATTAAAGGGGGGGCTACACTTAACAAATTATCCGGACAAAGTTTTAAAGAAAAATTCACTTATGGTTATCATGTGGGTGGATTTGCCACCATTGGGTTAGGCGGAAAATTTGCCGTACAACCCGAGGTTTTATTCAGCCAGCTTAATGTAGACACTTCTGACAAATTCAGTGATGTGTACCAGTTTAATAAAACAGGAAAGATTGAACTTAAATATTTAACCATTCCCCTGTTATTAAATTATAATGCCGGTAAACTAATTACATTACAGGCCGGGCCGCAGTTTGGAATATTAGTGAATAAAGATGAAAGCCTGGTACAGAACGGAAAAAATGCTTTTAAAGGTAACGATTTTAGTATGCTGGGTGGCGTACAATTAAAGTTTTCTAAATTAAGAGTTTACGGCCGTTATGTGGTTGGCCTAAATGATATTAATGATATTGACAATAAAGAGAAGTGGAAAAACCAAAGCATTCAGTTGGGTATCGGGCTTGCTTTATAAGGCTTCCGTAAAATAGCTAAAAAATTATTCAGGAACGTATGATGGTGAGAGAGCCATCTGCGTTCCATTTTATTATAGATGATGGGCTCGAAGGTGTTAGATCATCCTGGCGGTGTTGAACAATATAATCAACACCGTTTTTTATTGCCACATCAATATCAATAAAAAATAATGGTGGCGGATAGCCGCTGATATTTGCAGAAGTGGAAACAATGGGTTTTTTAAAATGGCTGATGAGTTGTTTGCAAAAATCATCCTTTACAATTCTTATTGCTGCAGTGCCGTCGTTTGCAATTACGCCGGCTGCCAGGCTAACAGCATTTTCATAAATAACAGTAGTGGGTTTATGAATACCTTTTATATAATCAAATATTTTTACATCGGGCTGGTTGGTGTAGGCTGCAATTGTTTTTTCATCCGCTACCAGTACAACCATGCTTTTATCGTTAGCCCTTTGTTTTAATGTGTAAATTTTTTCAACAGCTTTTTGATTGGTGGCATCGCAGCCAATTCCCCAAATGGTATCCGTAGGGTAGAGGATAAGCCCGCCATTTTGTAAAACAGTTACACATTCTTTTATGTCATTTATAAACTGCATTAATCACTAGTTTTATTTTTCAATACATTAATTACCGCCTGGGTAATTATATTT
>NZ_JANPCM010000619.1:0-4920 GCF_031430955.1 Ferruginibacter sp. | reverse complement strand
GATTTCCATAACACATCAACCGCAAATAGCGGCAAAAGCCAATGCCCATTATTTTGTATATAAAGCAATAAAGGGAGATAAGATTATTACCTCTGTTAAGTTATTAAATAATGATGAACGCATTACTGCTATTGCACAAATTCTTATCGGCGAAAAGCCTACTGCTGCTGCATTGCAGAATGCCAGGGAAATGGTGGGCAATTGATGTACCCGGAAGCTCCAGCTTCCGGTTTGATTTGAGTAAGCAGGTATATTTTTTTAGAAACCATGTTATTGCAAAAATTTTTACTCCTCTTTATTATTTGTTGCAGTTTAATTGCCGCATACAGCGCATATCAATTCTGGAATAAAAAAATAAATCCCCGCCAGTCTTTTAAAAACTTTATTGGATATATGCTGCTAAATCTTACCAGTATATTTATAATTGTATTTATTTTTGGCTTTATTATAATTCATTTTAAAGAATTTTTCTTTAGCAAATAGAATCTTATTTTTACCACTCAAAATATTTAAACATGCCATACAATTTATTAAAAGGAAAAAAAGGAATTATTTTTGGAGCATTAGATGAAAAATCGATAGCCTGGAAAACAGCCCTGCGCTGCCACGAAGAAGGGGCACAATTATTATTAACCAATGCACCGGTTGCCATGCGTATGGGAGAAATAAATAAATTGGCCGAAGCGGTAAATGCACCTGTTATTCCCTGTGATGTAAGCAGCAATGAGGATGTGGCAAATCTTATTACAAAAGCAAAAGAACATTTTAGCGGCGGGGTTGATTTTATTTTACATTCCATTGGCATGAGCATTAATGTTCGTAAAGGCCTAACCTATACAGAAAATAATTACGAGTTTACACACAAAGGTTTTGATATATCTGCATTGAGTTTACACAGAGTATTAGCATCAGCGATGAAACAGGATGCGATTAATGAATGGGGTTCGGTAGTAGCACTAAGTTATATTGCAGCGCAAAGGGTATTCCCTGATTATAATGATATGGCAGATAATAAAGCCATATTAGAAAGTATTGCCCGCAATTTCGGATACCAGTATGGTGTTAAAAAACATGTACGGGTTAATACCATTTCGCAATCGCCTACACGTACTACTGCAGGCAGTGGTGTAAAAGGTTTTGACGGGTTTATAAATTATGCAGAAAAAATGAGTCCTTTGGGCAATGCCAGTGCAGAAGATTGTGCCAACTATATTGTTACTATGTTCAGTGATATGACAAGGATGGTAACGATGCAAAATCTTTTTCACGATGGTGGTTTTAGCTTTACCGGTGTAACGCAGGCCGTTATTGATCAAATGGAAACTCCCTCCGCTCAATAAAAATAATAATTTGGTCTTTACAAAATAAAATAGCCGTTCAATTTTTGAACGGCTTAATTTTTTATATCATAAAAGCGTATTGGAATATAATGCTCTAAAGTTCCCCTTTAGGGGCGGAAGGGCTATTAATATTCTTCTTCATTAAAAAAGAAATCCTCATGGCTCGGGTAATCGGGCCAGATATCTTCAAGACTTTCATATATCTCCCCTTCATCTTCCAGTTCCTGTAAATTTTCTACTACTTCAATAGGGGCACCACTTCGAATGGAGTAATCTATCAATTCATCTTTTGTTGCAGGCCACGGAGCGTCTTCAAGGTGTGAGGCTAATTCTAATGTCCAAAACATATTGTATCTCTTTAAATTTTTCTTAAATAATTCAGGATAATTACACCCTAATTTTCCGCAAATGTATAGGTTCTGTGGAAATAACCAAAAGTGTTTTATTAACGGCTGTTACCGGCATAAATTGTTTTACGGTAAATAAAAGGCCTATTAGCTTATTTTTATGAATTATTAATTACTTTTAAAGCATGTTGTCAGCAAAGAATATTCAAAAAAAATACGGCCAGTTGCAGGTATTAAAGGGTGTAGATATTGACATTAAAAAAGGAGAAATTGTAAGTATTGTAGGGAGCTCAGGTGCTGGCAAAAGCACGCTGCTGCACATTTTGGGCACTTTGGATACTGCCGGGGCAGGAGAAATTATTTTAAATAATCAAAGGATTGATAAGTTGTCAGGAAAAAAACTGGCCGCCTTTAGAAATAAAGAAATTGGGTTTGTTTTTCAGTTTCATCACCTTTTACCGGAGTTTACAGCGCTGGAAAATGTTTGTATCCCGGGCTGGATTGCTGGTGGAAAAAAGAAAGAAATACTGGCTAAAGCGGAAGAATTATTAAAAACTTTGGGCCTTTCCAACCGTTTGGAGAACAAACCGCAGCAACTTTCCGGCGGCGAGCAGCAACGTGTGGCTGTGGCCAGGGCTTTAATTAATAACCCTTCCATTGTTATGGCCGATGAGCCCACCGGCAACCTCGACAGTAAAAATGCAAAGGAACTACACGAACTTTTTATTGATCTGCGTAAACAGTTTAATCAAACTTTTTTAATTGTTACGCATAATGAAGAGTTGGCTCAAATGAGCGACAGGATCGTACACATGAAGGAAGGAAAGATAGTATCCTGAATAACCTCGAATATATCTTTTAAATCAACCACATAAAAAAATACAGGTAATATTTACCAGTCTTTTGTTGGGTTACTAGGATTCGAACCTAGACGGACAGAATCAAAATCTGTAGTGCTACCGTTACACTATAACCCAATCGGTTCTTTGCCTGCGCTCAGAATTAGGAGTGCAAAAATAAGGTTTCAACCCTTTTCAGCCAAAAGCTTTTTAGTGTATTTGTTTGAAAATATAAAAAAACAGCAATGTAATAAGCATATTGCTGAGTATGTTAACCATATCATTGGTGCACCAGCTTAAACCTTTTACTTTTTTAGCACCGTTTTCTTCATCATCGCAAAGTTTTCCATCCAAAGTTTTATACTTTATTTGCAACCAACTGCCTAAAATGCTATCAGCCAGCATGCCTGCAAAACCTGCAATTAAAATGCATAAGAATACCGAAAGAGAAAAGCTATAAAAATAACTTGTAATAAAGGCCAGCAACATTGCACCTGCTAAACCTGCCAAAGTTCCGGCAGCAGAAATACCACCCGATACACCCGGTTGTAATTTTTCAAAAGATAAAATATCAAACGTAGCGCCTTTAAAATAAAATCCCAGTTCCGAACTTGTACTGTCGGCCATACTGATACAAAAAGAAACGATAGCGGTAATTAAATAAATTTCTTCTTTAACGATACCATATAAGATCATAAATATAATTCCGGTTATACCATTCGCAAAAACCTGTTTTGCATTTCGGCCTTCTTTTTCTTGTTGCGGTTTGTTTAATTTTGATAATAAGCTGCCGCTGATTAAAAAAATACCGGGAGCAATAAATGCCTTGTATTCTCCGGCGATAAAAAGTAACAAAGCCACCCAGCAGGCTGCTGTTGCGCCACTAAACGTTAACCATTTTTTATACATTGAAAATGCAGATAATACTGCCAATAATATTGCAACTAATAAAAGTGTTTGTATTTGTACTGCAGATAAATCAATAAGCAGTAAAGCCCATGCGCCAGTAAAAAGCGGTACAGTTAAATTATCGCTGCCACGGTAACTGAATAATTCTGTAATAGCGGGCAGCAGAGCCAGTGCGATACAAAGTAAAATACCTTGTAAAGAAAAATTATTAAAATAAAAAAGTGAGACAGCTAAAGCTGAAACATAAAATCCTGTAAAGCCAACCCATGATTTATTTTCTGCAAGAAATATAATTTTTTGTTTGCCAAAATATTCACCACATATTCCAGCCAGGGCATCGCTGATGCCTAATATTAAAACAGCGTAAACAATAATAAAATCGCTGAAGAAAGGAATAAATAATAATGCCGCAAATGCTAACGGAAAAAATGCAATGCCATAAGTTCTGTAATCATTTACCTGCATCCAGCCATTACGAATAACGCCTAGCAAAATAAAAAAGAAAAGCAAAAAAACTGAGGCCAGTAATAAACGGTTTTCAAAACGGTGGATGGCAAATGCACAGGTGCAGATGGCCGTAAAGTGCAACAGCTTTCTGCCAAAAAGTTTATTGAGAATTTTATTTTTTAGAGCAAGTTCTATTCCCAATAACGCAAAACCAATTATTGCCATTGTTATTAACCCTGTAAATAAATCTTGCTGCGATAAATGCATTATATTGTATAATAATGCTGTAATTTAAGCAATGATAAAAGAACTGGAAGATTATAATTGGTTTCCAAAAATATTACGTCGCTGGCAAACAGAATTTATTGGCAGCATAGCCATATGGACTAATTTATATAAGCCGTTAGTGCCAGTGCTGAATAAAATGATTACAGAGAATACAATTATTTCTTTACAGGATTGCTGCAGTGGGAGTGGTACTCCTGCAATGAATATTCATAAGCAGTTGGCAATTCAATTGCCAATGTTGTTAACTGACAAATATCCTGATGAAAGTTTTGAAAACAAACCGCCTGTTATTTACTCCATTCATTCTGTAGATGTTTTACAAATGCAACCGGTTGAAAATATTTTATACACCATGTACAATGCTTTTCATCATTTTTCTGCGGAGCATCAACAGGATATTTTACAAAAAATGGCAACAACTAAAACCTCTTTTTTAATTGCCGAATTGTTAGAACCTGGTTTTATTAATATCATCAAAATATTTTTCACCACCACACTGGGGCAAATTTTTACAGCACCATTTATACAACCATTCTCTTTGTCAAGATTATTCTTTACTTATATTATTCCCGTTAATTTGTTTACCATAACTTACGACGGAATAATATCGGTATTAAAATCAAAAACGGTAAAGCAATATAAAATGCTGATTGTAAATATTTCAACCCAAAATTATACAATCACCGTAAGTAAGGTTAATAATTTAAAAGGTAATGTTGTTTATATAAAAGGAGAACCAATTAATAAATG
>NZ_JANPCM010000618.1:0-19805 GCF_031430955.1 Ferruginibacter sp. | reverse complement strand
CTTTAATATTACCTGTGGCAGGTAATCCTCCAATAGTACCACTGCCAAGACTAATAATCCAATTTGCATTTTTTGCAAGATTTGAATCTAATATAAGTCCCTCAGCGTTTTGAAATCCAGTACCACTGCCTTCAAATAATCTGTAATAAAGACCTCCATTTTTTCTCAGATATATTGAATCTTTATCCCCGGAAGGGAAAAAAGTTTCTTCAAAAATTCTGTATGAAATGCCATTAATTAAGATACTATTTGTTTTAACTTCTGTATAAATTGTATCCGAAGAAACTCCACCTATATATCGCTCAGTAAAATTTGTTAGAGATGTTTGAGGTATATAATCGCCATTTAGTGGCACTGTAGCAGGAACAAAGGTTACAGCAAAATCGCAGGTGGTTGCAATATTCGGTTTAAAAGTATTAAATGTACCTGCAACAGTGGGAATACCAGTTGCAGTCAATATAATTGTTTGTGCCCCTAATGCTAAAGTTCCTGTTCCACTAAAACTAATGCCATTAACAGTATTGGTAGTAATGTTATAGGAGCCAGCTGTTGTTACACTAACGTTTAATTTAACGGTATTGCCTGCAGATGCGGCACTTCCCGCAGTATATACACCTGCAACTGTAAAGCCTGTGCAGGTAGCTGGCGCACCATCCAAAGTAAACACTGCTGGCGGCGCTGCTGGTTGAACAGTTACAGGAACAGTACAGGTGCTGCTGATATTAGTTACGCTAACAGCCGAAATCTCTGCTCTTTGCGGTGTACCTGTACCTGTTAGTGTTACCAATTGCTTTCCAGGTGACGTAAAAGTTCCGCTTCCTGTAAAAGCAAAACCATTTGTTGGAACAGGAGATGCCGCTATTACATAAGTTCCTGTTGTGGTAACATCTACTTCAATAGTAAGTGTGTTTGACAGAGCCAATGCAGTGTTAACAGTATATACTCCGCCAACCGTTGCATTTACACACACAGCGGGAGATCCGCTTAATGTAAACACAGCAGGTACAACTCCCGGACCGGGAACAGTTATTGCAAAAGTACAGGTACTGGTGCCATAAGTAATTGTAAATATATTGGTGCCGGCTGCAAGTGGTTTACCTGTTGCATAGAGCCGTATAGTATTTAATCCCAAAACTACGCTGCCGGTTTTGCTGAATGAATAACCATTAACAGAATCTGATTTAATATCGAAGGTGCCTGGATAGGATACATTAACCTGTACATCCACAAAGTTGGCTGTGTTTAATACAGAATCTTTTTTAAAAATACCATTTACGGTAATTGGTGAACAATCGCCGCCGGCATCTTTTTTAAACGCCCCTGATGATGCCCCGGAGTTATCAAATTTTAATTCCTTTTGGCAGCTTGCAAATGCCACAAGTGTTGCGGCTGCAAAAATTACAGATTTGAGCATTCTCATAAACAGGTATTAAATTAATGTTTTATAAAGATAAGTTTTTTATGAAACCTGCGACTCGTCGTTTACCAGCGCCTTAGTTTCCACCGTATGAGTGGTTTCTTCGCTTTTACGCTGCTTAAAGAAACGTTTTTGAAAAACTAATATTGTAATAACACCTGTTGATATTGCAGCATCGGCCAAATTGAAAATAGGCCTGAAAAATTCAAAATCGTCGCCTCCCCAAAAAGGAAACCAGGAAGGGAATTGACCCCGTATTACCGGAAAATAAAGCATATCCACCACATTGCCGTGTAAAAATGAAGCATAGCCGTGTTTGGCAAATACAGCTAACCCGTTGTAATCAACATATCTTTTTGTAAACGGATCTAATGTCATCCCTTTATCAAAAATTAAACCGTAAAAGGCCGAATCAATTAAATTACCCAACGCCCCTGCATAAATTAATGCTGCACAAATAATAAAACCCCTGTTGTATTTCTGTTTGATAATACTACCCAAATACCAGGTACCAAATACTACTGCCACCAGCCTGAAAATGGTTAGCGCCAATTTACCCCAGCTACCACCAAACTTCCACCCATAAGCCATACCCGGGTTTTCTACAAAATATAATTGAAATCTCTCACCTAAAATATTTTGGTGGTTACCAGGGCTCTCCAAAGTAAAATGGGTTTTAATATACAATTTCAGTGCCTGATCGGCAATTACCACCAGGGCAATAATAAATGCAACGTGTTTTGCTTTCATAAGGGGCAAAGATAAGAGAGTTTGGTTTAGGGGTTTAGAGGTTTGGTAAGGTCTTTCACATTGCCAATTGCCAATTGCCTATTGTCAATGGCCAATTGTTTATTGTCTATTGCCTATTGCTTATTGTTTATTGCCTATTGCCAATTGTTTTCATTCTTCATAATAAACCCTTTTTACTCTTTGAGATATACCGGTTAATATTTCGTAGGGAATTGTATTGGCCCATTCAGCTAATTCGGCAACGGATAATTTTTCTCCAAAAACAATCACATCATCGCCTTCTTTTGCATCAACGCCGGTTATATCCAGCATCGTCATATCCATACACACGCTGCCAATTACCGGAACTAAATTTTTGTTCACCCACATTTTACCAATACCGTTGCTAAGGCTTCGGGGATAACCGTCAGCATAGCCAATGCGTACGGTGGCAATAACAGAATCTTTTTCGGCAATGCCTTTACGGTTGTAACCAATACTTTCGCCAGACTTTATTTTTTTTATTTGTGAGATGGTAGTTTTTAAAGTGCTCACATTTTTTAATTGCTGCTGTATTTTTTTGTTAGCATCCACTCCATACAAACCAATACCCAGCCGCACCATATCTAACTGTAAATTTTTATGGCGGTGTATGGCGGATGTGTTGGCGATATGTTTTAAAAATGGATAGCTGATATTTTTTTCAATGGCACTGCATGATTTTAAAAATAATTTTTCCTGCTGCTTTGTAAAATCGTCATGCGCCTTACTGTCGCTTGCCGCCAAATGAGAAAATACCGATTGAATTTTAAAAGTTTCACCGGTGGAAATTTTCTTGCACAGCTCCTCCATTTCTGTTGCCACAAAACCCAGGCGGTGCATTCCGGTATCTAATTTTATGTGCACGGGATAATTATTAATACCCGACTGCTGCAGGTATTTTTCAAATGCATTTAAAATGCCGAAAGAATATAATTCCGGCTCCAGGTTAAACTGCACCAGCATATCAAAAGTGCTTTCTTCTGCATTCATTACCATTATGGGTAAAGTAATTCCTGCACGGCGAAGTTCAACGCCTTCGTCGGCATAAGCCACAGCTAAATAATCTACTTTTTGAAATTGCAACAAATTGGCAATTTCAAAACTGCCGCTGCCATAACTAAAAGCTTTTACCATTGCCATTAATTTTACACCGGGCTTTAACTGCTGCTGGTAAACTTTTAAATTATTAATAATGGCATTTAAATTTATTTCTAAAACTGTTTGATGTGTTTTTTGTTCCAGCAAATGGCTTATCTGCTCAAACTCAAAAACTCTTGCGCCTTTTAATAATATGCTTTCGTTATAAAAATGCAGGGAAGGAAACTGCTGTTTAAATTCGGCAGTAGAATTAAAAAATCCAGTTTCTTTTATTGTTGCAAAAGCATCGCTGTGTTTTAAAATTTCGGTACCAATACCAAAAATGCGCTGTATATTTTTTTGTTGTAAGATGTCTGCCACTTCTTTATACAAGGCTGCATTGCTTTTACCACTTTGTAAAATATCGCTGAGTATTACCGTGCGTTTGGGATGTTGCTGTTGCTGCTGTAAAAAATCTAAAGCAATGGATAAAGAAGTAATATCGGCACTGTAACTGTCGTTAATAACAGAACAGTTGTTGATGCCTTCTTTTAATTCCAGCCGCATTTCCACAGGTTTTAACTGCAGCATACGCTCCTGTATTATTTCATCATTAATCTGTAAATGTAATAATACACACCAGCAGGTAATGGCATTTTTTATTGCTGCATCATTGGTAAAAGGTATGGAGATACTTATTTTTCTTTCTTTAAAAATGCCTTTAATTACTGTATTGAATGGCTGTACCTGAATGGTGGTAATACAAAGTGTTGCGGCTTCTTTTTGGCCCCAGCTAAAAAGTATATTATTGTTTTTTTGCTGCAGTTCCAGCAATGCTTCATCTACCAAAATTTCATCTTTACAATAAACAACCACCGGTGTTTTTATAAAAAGCTTTATTTTCTCTTTTATTTTTTCAGTAATATTTTCAAAACCCTCGCTGTGTGCTTCTCCAATATTGGTAAAAATGCCAATGGTGGGCTCAATAATTTCTTCCAGTCTTTGCATTTCGCCGGGCATTGAAATACCTGCTTCAAAAATGCCGAAATTGTGTGTTGCATTTATTTGCCACACACTTAAGGGTACACCAATTTGAGAGTTGTAACTTTTAGGGCTGCGTACAATAGTATAATCGGTTTGCAGCAACTGGTGCAACCATTCTTTTACAATAGTTTTTCCATTGCTGCCCGTAATGCCAATTACAGGAATATTAAATTGCTTGCGGTGATGTGCAGTTAATTTTTGCAGTGCATCCAAAACATTTGCTGCCAATAAAATATTTGCATCGGGATAATTATCTTCTAAAAAAACAAATGAGGCATCTACTATAAAATTTTTCACCCCTTTATTGTACAAATCTTTTACAAAAGCATTGCCCTGGCGGCGTGGCCCCGGTATGGTAAAAAATAATGTGGAGGAAGGAAATAATAATTTACGGCTGTCTATTAACAGGTGTTCAATAAAAGCAGCAGCATTTTTACTGATTAAAAATTTGCCGTCAATTATTTTTTCTATTTCAGCAATGGTGTACATCTGTATTTATTGTGCAGCAATAATTTTACACATACTGATAATTACATAATATCCTGCATTGTATAAGTAAATGGCTGTTGTAATAGTTAATGCGCCTCATCATCATCTTCTTCGTTGCTTGTCTTTTCATTTTCTCTGTCAATAAAAATAGAATACATAACAGAGGCAGCCAAACAAATCAAAATAAACCCAAGAGAAATAAATACCTGTGTGGTTTTATCTATCCATTGATTTATCCAGTGCTCGCCAAGCATTTTTAAACCAATAAATATTAATACCACAGCAATGCCCTGTGGCAGGTAATCGAATTTATGAACAGCACCCCTAAGCAAGAAGAATAAAGAGCGCAGGCCAAGCACAGCAAAAATATTAGAGGTGTAAATTACGAGCCTTGCCGTAGCCTGGTAGCCTGGTGTTTTAGTATCAACAATACCCATTACTGCAGGTATGGAATCTAATGCAAATACCAGATCGATTGCTGCCAGCATTATAACCACCACAAATAAAGTGGTGTACTTTTTTTTACCGTCTTCTATTACTGTAAACCTTCCGTTGCCATCATTGGGTGCAAGTGGTAAAATCTTTTTTAAAAAATTATACACTTTGCTTTTTTGAGGATCAAATTCTTTTTCATCTTCTACCGATACAAACATTTTGTAACCGGTATAAACCAGGAAAACACCAAATACATATAACAGCCAGTGAAATTTTTCTACCAATGCAACCCCAACAGTTATAAAAATAATCCTGAAAACAATAGCCATCAATATTCCTATAAGTAACACCCTGCCATAATTTTTTTCTTTTACACTAAAAGCCGTAAAAATAAGGATGAACACAAAAATATTATCTATGCTAAGGCTCCACTCCATAAGGTAGGCACTCAAATATTCCAGTGCAGGTTTCTGGCCTTCTTCTATCCATAAAAAAATGCAGAATACCAATGCCAGGCCTACCCAAAAAAAGGTTTGATACAGTGCTTGCTTTATAGTTACTTTCTTGTCTTTCTTACTCATCAAACCCAGGTCGAAAATGAGTGAAATAATAATTACTGCACTAAAAACAAGGTATATCAGTTGTGTTTTGTTCATTTGTTATTTTGTGTATTTTCTTTTACGCCACCACTGGTAAATAATTGCAAATAAAAATACCAGTACAACAGGCACCGCAATATTTATTAATTGCCAGGTGGTTTTTTCTGCTTCAATTTTTTTTGTATCCAGCAAACGTAAGGTATAATCTTTTGCTTTGGCTTCGGATAAACCAGATGGATTAATTAAATAATCTAAACAGTTTTGCAAAAAAGCTTTGTTGGCAAACTGATATTCGTATTGTGTACCTGCAGTGTAGCGGTTTATACCCATGGGTAACGGGCCATCTTTATCTGCCGCATTTAAAACCATATCGCCATCGGCAACTATAATTATTTTTCCATCGGCAAAAGCCTGTGGTTTAAAAGTAAGCCCGTACTGCTGTAAACTATCATTCATTGCCTGCGATAAACGGTTGTTGTACAAAGATTGAAATTTACCTTCTAACAAAACTGCTACAGGAATATTTGCTTTTTTAAATTTTGCATCTTCGGCGGCGTTTACATTTTCTCTGCCGCTGATAACAGCAGGTGTGGCAATCGTTCTGGAGTTGGGTGATGAGCTTAACAAAATTGTTTTTTTAATTCCATCAGCTTCTATGGTATCAATTGAATTTACAAATTGCCCCGACACAAGGCCAAGGCTTTTGTTAATAGTATGATTTGATTTTGTTTCAAACAAAGGAAAATAATTCCAGCGCAAGTATTCCAGTTGTCCGCTTCCGTTAGTAACAAAAGGATAGAAATCGCATTGCAGATCCATCAATAAATCAGAATTAATTCTTGCGCCGTATTTAAACAGCAGATCATCTAATCCTAAACCTCTGTCATAAGCAACTACTTCGTTTTTAATACGCAGGCTGTCCATTTCTGCATCCAGCTTATCAATAAACAACAATAATTTTCCTCCCCTCATTACATACTGATCAATTTTTAATTTTTCTTCGTCGGTAAATTTTTGTGTGGGCTTAACAATAATTAATAGTTTAAACGTATCAGCATTTAGAGGATTTAAATTAAGATCAAGTACTGTAAGATTATAATCTTTTAATAAAACACTGTTGGCCAAATCGTAACTTCTTACATCTCCCGGCTCGCCATTGCCTGCAGAGTAAGCCACCATGGGCTTTTCTGTTTGAACTAATTTATTGATGGCATCTGCAAATTTAAATTCCATCATTGCCTCGGCGCTGTTTATTTCGCTGTAAGTAATTGCTTTTGATGAGCCGCTGTACAATTCAACCGGCATCACTTTTTCTTTATACCTTACTAATGCAACCGGGTATAGCAACTGCTGCTGCTCTCCTGCTTTTAACTGCGATTTTAAATTGATAGGATATAGACCCAATGCACTTAATGTATCGCCCCACTTTATTGCTGTGCCTTCCATTTCATCATCAGGACTAATAAAATTGTATTGAAAATTATTACCGGCAACTTCTTTAAACTCACTCAATATTTCGCTGCTGCTGTTAGCTAACTTTTTAAAACCACTGGGGAATTCACCTTTTAAAAAAACATCCACTATCACAGCATCATCTAAATTCTTTAATATTTTTTTTGTGGGTTTGGATAAGGTAAAACGTTTTTCGTTTGTAAAATCTATCCTTGTATGATACAGCGATGCCAGCCAGTTAAGTGCCACTAAAAAAACTATGGTAATGAGTAACCACAATTTACTTTTCCATATTTTATTTAAAATGCCCATTTATTTTTTATACAAATTCTTTACTGTTATTAATAAAAATAAAAAAATAACGCTGATAAAATAAACTACATCTCTGCTGTCTAAAACGCCACGGTTTATGCTTCGGTAATGAAAATCTATACCCAGCATTTCTGTATAATAATCAAGCCCATTTGTAAAAAAAGATAATTTGCTTAATGCATTAAAACCAAAAAATAAAACCAGGCAGCCAAACACACTTATTAAAAAAGCCACCACAGCATTATTGGTAAAGCCGCTGCAGCATAAACTGATGGCTGCAAAAACTGCTGCTAAAAAAAACAGGCCAATATAACTGCCGGTTATTCCGCCACCATCAATTGTACCCTGTACACTTAATTTTTTTATAGTAAATATGTAGATAAAAGTGGGTAGAATTACAAAAAGCAATACAATTAAAATAGAAAAGTATTTACCTAATACTATCTGCCATTTGGTAAGCGGCTTGGTTTGTAAGATTTCAAAAGTGCCACCTTTAAATTCATCCGAAAGCGTACGCATGGTTAATGCAGGTATGAGAAAAAGTAGGATCCAGGGTGCCAGCTCAAAAAATTTATCTAATGTGGCATAACCAAAATCAAAAATATTACTGTCTTTTAATACAAATAAGAACAGCCCATTTACAATTAAAAACAAAATAATGGCAATATAGCCGGTAAGGTTGCTGAAAAATTGTTGCAGTTCTTTTGTACAAATACTCCACATGTGGTTATAAAATTGCTGCAATTTACTACTTAACAAATTAATTTACAGCGATAAAATGAAACATATTTAAATTTAAACAAATGCCATCCTGCCTTTTATTTTGTGATTTGACCATTTAAAAAATAAATTTTAATTTTTTAAGCAGCACTTTACAAAAAGGCTTTGTCTTATTTTAAGAATAGGCCGTTTAACAACTGACTGCTGTATAAATTGCAAGATTTTAAAGCCAGGATTAAATTTTTTAAGTTTTTTTTGACTGCACAAACAATCGCTTTAAAGTTTAAAAATTACCAAAGTTGTTTACCCAAAACCAACTGCTGAAAAGCCCCATTTTACCGTGGGGTTTTTTTTATGGATTATTCTCTTCCCTGCATCTGTATAAAAAATTTTATTATGAAAAAACTGATAATTGTGCTTGCCGTAGGTATGGTAGCATCAAACGGTATGGCTCAAACTGGTAAAAAAAATATGGCGCCGCCACCGCCGCCGCAGGAAATAAAGGATATTCCCCCACCGCCTCCACCTGCTCCGCCAACAGAAGCAAACTTTGTTAAACCCCCAGTACCGCCAGTTCCACCTGTTCCGCCAAAACCGCCGGTAAAATTTAAAGCCCCTGTTATTGTAAATGAAAAAGGTTATTCTATTTTAGTACAAACCACCAAAGAAGAACCAATAATATTATTAACTAAAAAAGGTATAACTCAAAAAATAAGAATGAGTGTTTGGAATGCCAAGCCGGAATATTTTGAAAATAAATATGGTAAACTTCCACCACCTCCACCGCCCAGACCTGTTCCGCCTATTTTGCCAGAGGTAGAATAATACCAATTAGACATTAAAATCATACTGTCAGCCTGAGCTTTTCGAAGGCGGGTTGACATTGCACCGGTTTCGACAAGCTCAACCTGACATTTTTTTAATCGGATGATTCAATGTCTAACTGGTATAAAATATAACCATTATGAAAGCAAAAGCCCTCCGAAATTGGAGGGCTTAATATTTTTACATGGAATGAATGTCAAGCTGGAGCTTAACTATACTGCAAAACTTTCGCCACAACCGCAACTGCGGCTGGCGTTGGGGTTATTAAAGAAAAAGCCTTTGCCATTTAATCCATCGCTAAATTCCAATTCGGTATTTACCAGGTATAAAAAACTTTTAAGGTCGCAAACAATTTTTACCCCTTTATCTTCAAAAACCTGGTCCATTGGTTTTACTTCGTTATCAAAATCCATTTTATAACTAAGTCCGCTGCAACCGCCACCCACAACTCCTACTCTTAAAAAATAAGAAGGGTCATCAGCAACGCCAGCGTCCGTCATCAGGTTGATGACTTTGGATTTTGCTTTATCTGAAATGAAAATAGAATTATCTGTTGCTACCATTTTTCCCCTGTCTCCGCCACGGTGGAGAACTTAGATTGATAATTAATAATTATTTTGACGCCCTACTAATTTTATACTTGCAAAAAAAGTAAAGCATATTCTTCGTTACCTTCTCCTCCTTTTCCCCCTTTAGGGGATAGGGGTTTCTCCTACATAGTTGCCCTTTAGGAGCGGAGGGGCTGCTTTTAATGTACCACACTCTCTTCAAACTTAATAGCTTCTTTACCATTTTTTACACGGTAATCGTTGATAGCTGCTTTAATAGCATCTTCTGCCAAAACTGAACAGTGGATTTTTACAGGAGGGAGATTTAATTCCTCAACGATATCCATATTGTCAATCTTTAAAGCATCATCAACAGATTTGCCTTTAAGCCATTCTGTTGCTAATGAAGAAGAAGCAATAGCAGAACCGCAACCAAAGGTTTTAAATTTGGCATCGGTAATCATACCCGTTGCATCATCTACTTCAATTTGCAAACGCATAACGTCGCCGCATTCTGGTGCACCCACCAAACCAGTGCCTACATTTTTACTTGCTTTATCCAGTGTACCAACATTTTTTGGATTTTGGTAGTGATCGATTACTTTTTCTGAGTATGCCATGAGAAAAAATTTGAAAATGTGAAAATTTGCAAATGTGCAAATTTAAAAATTGTTACCTTTTATTTTATTTATTAATTCTTGAAAATCAACTACTGCTATTTGCAAATTTGCACATTGCTTCATTTGCAAATTGTTTTAATGCGCTGCCCACTCAATTGTACTTAAATCAATGCCTTCTTTATACATTTCCCAAAGCGGGCTCATTTCTCTCAACTTCAACACTGTTTCGCTTATTGCTTTTATGGTGTAGTCAATTTCTTCTTGGGTAGTAAAGCGGCTTAATCCAAAACGCAGCGAACTGTGTGCCAGATCATCTCCCAAACCTAATGCTTTTAAAACATAGCTTGGTTCTAAAGAGGCAGAAGTGCAGGCGCTGCCGCTGCTTAATGCAATATTTTTATTAAAGCCCATCAGCAAACCTTCCCCTTCCACATGTTTAAAACTAATATTAGTTACATGCGGTAAGCGATGTTCGGTACTTCCATTTATATATGCTTCTTCCAGCTTCATTAATTCAGTTTCTAAATGATCTCTCATTTTTATTATGCGTTTACTGTCTTCTTCCATATCCAGCATACACAATTCGCAGGCCTTACCAAAACCAACAATACCCGGCACATTTAAAGTACCGCTTCTCATACCTCTTTCGTGGCCGCCACCATCCATTTGTGCTGTAACTTTTACCCGTGGGTTTTTTCTACGAACATACAATGCACCAACTCCTTTTGGCCCGTACATTTTATGTGCAGTAAAAGCCATTAAATCTATGCCATCTTTATTTACATTAACTGGTATTTTTCCTACCGCCTGTGTACCATCTGTAAAAACCAGTACCCCATGTTTACGTGCAATAGCACTTATTTCTTTTATTGGCATTACTGTTCCAATTTCGTTATTGGCATACATAATGGCAATAAGAATAGTGGTGGGTTTTATTGCAGCTTCCAGTTCTTTTAAATCAATAAGACCATCAGCTTTTACCTGTAAATAAGTTACTTCGCCACCAATTTTTTCAATGTGTTTGCAGGTATCTAAAACTGCTTTATGCTCGGTAGTTGCTGTTATTATATGATTGCCTTTGCTGGCATACATTTCATATACACCTTTAATGCCCAGGTTATCACCTTCGGTAGCGCCGCTGGTAAAAATAATTTCTTTAGGATCGGCGCCAATTAATTTTGCTACCTGCTCACGTGCATAATCAACAGCCTCTTCAGCCTCCCAGCCAAAAGGATGATTACGGCTGGCCGCATTACCAAAATGTTGTAAAAAATAGGGCGTCATTGCTTCCAGCACCCTTGGATCCATGGGTGTTGTAGCGTTATTGTCTAAGTATATCGGTAACTTCAGCATGTCTTTTATTTCTTGTTTATAATGCAAATTTACTGCAAAAGGTTCTATTTTAGCTATTCCATTTTTTGTGTTACCCTTCATTTTACGTATTTCGTAAACCAGTGTTGATAAATAAAATAATTATGCTTAAAACTGAACATATTGGTATTGCTGTAAAAGATTTGGCAAATGCTGTTCCACTATTTGAAAAACTGCTGAATAGTGAGTGTTACAAGACAGAATTTGTTGCAGGAGAAAAAGTAAACACTGCATTTTTTAAAACCGGGGATACCAAGATTGAATTGTTAGCAAGTACTGATCCCGAAGGTGTTATTGCAAAATTTATAGAGAAAAAAGGTGAGGGCATACACCATATTGCTTTTAATGTAACAGATATTTATGCAGAGATGGAGCGTTTAAAAAATGAAGGATTTGTTTTATTAAACGAAACACCAAAGGAAGGTGCTGATAATAAACTGGTTTGTTTTTTGCATCCCAAAGGAACTAATGGGGTGTTGATAGAATTGTGTATGGAGAAAAAATAACAACCCAACAGTAATGATGGGTCGTTATACAAAAAACAAAAATTATTTAACTGCCAGTAAATCTACAAATTCAATTACCGGATCTTTTGCTAAAAGTTCGGCTGCATTAGCCATTAATGCTTTGGCAATTTCGCCCTGCAAATGAGCACTTCTGCCGTCTTCAGTTTCAAAAGTGTCGAAAATACCAAATGTATTTTCGTTTATTTTAAGCCCATACCATCTTACTGTTGCAGTTTCTGCCTGTGCCAGTGATAATGCACTTTTTAAAAATTCAGCTACAATTTCTTCTTTACCGGGTTTAGCTTCTACCCTCGCTAATAATGCAAATTTTTCCATGATTGTTATTTTTTTAAGTGATAAAAATTATTGTGATAATAATTAGTGTGCAAATAAATTAAATACGGAAATACAAAAGTATGAGCAGCAATAAAAATGCTGGTGCAAGTGTATTTAAAAGAAAAATTATGGATCATAGCGATGCCTTAATATGCAATGTACGTTTTTTTAAAGGCTATGGTTGCACCGTAATATTAATTTTAAATTTTGCCAATGATGGCAAGAGTTATGTAAGAGCCGCAGATTTTTTATCAAAAAATTTTATTAGTAATATCCCTGCAAGAAAGCCGCCTATATGTGCTGCGTATGCAACGCCACCGCCGCCAACCAAGCCACTAACAATTTGAAAAGCAATCCACACCCCCAATGCCAGCGAGGCCGGAATAATAACTACCTGGTATAAAAAAAGTGCTTTTACTTTTAATTTGGGAAACAATAATAAATAGCCGCCTAATACACCACTTATTGCACCCGATGCACCAAGGCTTGGTGTAATGGAACTCTGCTGTAAAAAATAGGTAGAGAACACATGGCTTAAAGAGGCTATTACCCCTGTTAATAAATAAAAAATTAAAAAGCGGCTTTTACCCAACCTGTGCTCCAGGTTATCGCCAAAAATAAAAAGGTATAACATATTGCCGAGTAAATGCATCCAGCTGCCGTGCATAAACATTGCTGTTATTAACGTAAAATAAACGGGGATGTTGGTTGGCAACAGTGCCGGTATCAAAAACTGAACCCCAGTATATTCATCAACTTTTATCTGTGCTTGTGTTACAATATCTTTTCCCGTTAATATTTCTGCCGGCACGGTGGAATAAGCATACGTAAAATCGCTGTCACCACTCATTTGCTGAAATAAAATCCAAACTAAAACATTGGCTGCAATTAAGGCGTAGGTTACATATGGCTTTGTGGTAATAGCCGAGTTATCGTCACCGATAGGTAGAAGCATGTTGCAATTTTTTTCTAAAGTAAGAATAATTTATACTAAATAAGGATTTTCATTCTTCTCTTCCCCAATTGTTGTTGTCGGGCCGTGGCCGCTGTACACCACGGTTTCATCGGGCAGTACCAATAATTTTTCTTTTATATTTTTTATTAATTGTTGGTGATTGCCGCCAGGTAAATCGGTACGGCCAATACTACGATTAAACAAAACATCGCCGCCAATTAAAAAATTTTGCTCCTTGCAATAAAAACAAATATGCCCCGGCGAATGGCCCGGTGCTTCTATCACCGTTAGTTCGTCTTTATCCAATACTACTTTATCGCCTTCTTTTAAAAAAATAAAATCGCCGGTATAATTATCAAAAGGCAGGTTGTACATAAGCCCGCTGGTTGGTGCAAATTCTAATACTACCTTTTCCTTAGAATGAATTTGTGGCGTTAATGTATAAGTTTCGGCAACGTATTTGTTACCAAAAACATGGTCTAGATGGCAATGGGTATTAAGCAGCATTTTAGGAAGTAAGCCACTCTCTTTTATAAATTGTGTAAGCTGTTCCTTTTCGGCATCAAAGTAACAGCCAGGGTCTATAATGATGCAGTTATTAAACTCGTTGTACAGTAAATACGTATTTTCCTGTATGGGGCTAAAAACAAAAGATTTAATTTTTAACATTCACTGATTATTTATTATGATTAAGATTTACCTGAAAACAACTAATTTTAAGTTATAAACGATTACTATGCAAAGTAAGCTGACTTTTCAGCAACCTAAAACGCAATTTTTAAAAAGATTAAAGATATTATTCAATAAAGGAATTATGAAAATGCCAACGAAAGCCAACGCCCCATCCGCTTTAATAAAAGTTGAAGAAAGGTATATCGTACAAGTGAGTGACACAACGATGTTCAGTAGAATTAATAAAGCTGGCTCCAAAAATATTTTTTTATGGTTTTTTACTTTTTGTTTATTAGCAATTGCCTGTTGCTTATTGCCAATTGCCATACGTGCACAGGTAAATACAGTAGAGTTTGGTAAAAACAGGGTGCAGTTTAAAAAGTTTAAATGGCAATATTATCAAACCGCTAATTTTAATATATACTTTAACCAGGGTGGCGAGGAGCTGGCAAAATTTGTTGCCCAAAGCGCCGAAAAAGAATTACCTCAAATAGAAACCGCAGCAGAATACAGTTTGCAACGCCGTGCCAATATTGTTTTATATAACAGCTATGCCGATTTTGAACAAACCAATATTGGCCTTGGTACCGACTGGCTGAATAACAGCGGCGGCACTAAACTTGTAAACAATAAAATGCCCATTTATTTTGATGCCGACCATGCCAAATTGCGCCTGCAAATAAGAACCGGTATTGCAAAAGTATTAACCGATAATGTTTTGTTTGGTGATGATTTGGGTGAAGTAGCCAGCAACCAGGCTTTACTAGATTTACCCAAATGGCTTACCGATGGCTACGCTGCTTACCTGGCTGAAAACTGGAGTACTGATCTGGATGATGAATTAAAAAGCGAAATACTGAGTGGCAATTATAAAAATTTCAACCGTTTTGCTTTTACAAAACCTCAAATTGCCGGCCACGGTTTTTGGTATTTTATAGAAGAAAAATATAAGAAAGAGAACACTACTTATTTATTATACCTGGCCCGTATTTATAAAAACTTAAATAAGGCCTGTATGCAGGTTTGTAAAAAGAAATTTAAAGCCGTGCTGGCAGAGTTTATGGAATATGAGGATGAAAAATATTATAAAGACATTACTAAAAGAAAAGCGTATCCCAAAGGCAGTTATGTAGAAGGTTTTGATATTAATAAACGCCTTGATTATTTCCGTTTTAATGTAAACCCCAATAAAAAAAGCCGCTCTTATGTGGTAATGCAATACAAAAAAGGTATTGTAAGGGTTATTTATAATGATGAAGATGTAAACAAAACTTTATTAAAGTACGGCACCCGCAGTTATATGAACGAGATAAATCCTAATTATCCATTAATGGCATGGGATCCTAAGGGTACAAGAATTACAGTGCTGTACACTGCCGAAGGAAAAATAAATATGTTTGTGTATGATATTGTAACCAGGATAAAACAATTTAAATTAGACCTGACACAATATTTTGACCTGGTGCAGGACATCAGCTACATTAACAACAGCAACACATTATTAATTACTGCTGTTAAAAACGGGCACACAGATATTTTTACTTTCGATTTTCAAAAAGAAAAATTAAAACAAATCACTGATGATGTTTACGATGACCGTGATGCATCTTTTGCTGCTTTCCCAAATAAAAACGGAATTCTTTTTGCCAGCAACCGGCCAACACCTTATGCAAAAGGCGGCGATACCAGCCTGCCCAGCAATAACCATTACAATGTTTTTTTAATTACCAATTTTGGCGATAAGCCAGAACTGAATCAAATTACCCAGCTATCGCATTTAAAATATGGCGATGCCCGGAGCCCAACACAATATAATCAAAACCATTTTACTTTTGTAAGCGATGAAAACGGTGTGGGTAACCGTTATGCCGGATTTTTTACCACTAAAGCTGAAGGCCTGGATACTTTAGTTTTAATTGCTGATGAAATTTTACGCAACCCATCGCCTAAAGAAGTGGACAGTACTTTAAGGGTGTATAAAAAAAATGATGTGGATTCTATTGCTGTAGTTGCAGTGTCGTCAGATTCGGCTTATACATTTCCTTTAACCAATTACGAAAGCAAATTGTACGAATCGAGAATTGCAGGCGATAATAATCAGGTGAGTGAAGTTACCCGCCAAAGCGATGAAAAAGTTTTGTATAAACTAAAAATTAATGAAGACGTATTGCGCCGCCGCAACATAACTGCTCAGCCAACCGAATACATGAAAAAGAAAATGGCGGAATACCAATTGGCTAAAGGCTCAAAAGGTTTACCTGCAGATACTCCTGCTTCCGATACTGCAAAAAAACAGGATGACTTTTTTCAGAGTGAATTTGCAAACGAGAAAAAAGACAGCAGTTTATCAGGACAAACTTTTCCTGCTGTTGAAACAGAAAATGAAATGGTTTTAAAAAACATAAAACTATTTCCGTATAAGCCGCCAAAATTTTATATTGAAGCCGGATCATTTGGTTTTAATAATTCGGTTTTAATAAACCGTTATCAAACTTATGGTGGTGGTGCAGGGCCAATTCGTTTAAGTTCTTCTACACCACTCAATGGCCTTACACGTATTGGATCGTCGGAGTTAATGGAAGATGTAAAAATTACAGGTGCTTATAAAATTTCTTCCAACTTAAAAGACAATGAGTGGTTTGTAAATTATCAAAATTTAAAAAGAAGAATTGACTGGGGCGTTTCTTATTACAGGAATGTGCAGGGATTTCAAACTCAGTTTAGTAATTTTTTCGGAAGAACTTTTACCAATTTATACCAGGGCAATATTTCTTATCCGTTTGATAAAAACAGGAGTATAAAATTTAGTACCGGTGTACGCTCAGACAAAGATGTTTTTAGTGGCGTGGATCCTCAATCTGTAGCCCAGCCCGATTTTCAATCCACTTATTTAACCAGTAAAATTGAGTACGTTTATGACAATTCTTTAAACCCCACCATGAATATTTGGAATGGCTTGCGTGCCAAAGCTTATTTAGACTGGAATTACCAGATAAATAAAGTGGTTAGTGCAGATGGGCCTCAAACTTATAATTTTGGTTTTGATGCCCGTTATTATTATCCCATTTTCCAAAATTTTATTTGGGCTGGGCGTGCTGCAGGAGATTTTAGTTTTGGTAATCAAAAATTCATTTATTATCTGGGGGGAGTTGATGGTTGGTTGATGTTTGGACAAAATCAAAAAATTGCTGCAAATGGTGATATAAAAGAAAGATATTTTAACACCAATAATAAACCGGCAAACGATCAGGATTATGCTTTTCAAAGCCTTGCTGTAAATATGAGGGGCTTTATACAAAATATAGCTAATGGTAATAATACCGTTGTAATTAACAGTGAGTTTAGATTGCCGGTGTTCAGCACTTTATTTAAACGCCCTATCAACAATGCATTTCTGCGTAATTTTCAGGTAGTGCAGTTTATTGATTTGGGTACGGCATGGAATGGCGGTTATAATAAAATAGGAAGGCCTTCAGTAATTTATAATACTCCGCTTCCAAACAATGGTGGCCCCGGCCCGGTTACTGTTAAAGTAAAAGCGGGAGGCATTGGTCCTTTTGCCGGCGGTTATGGCTTTGGTGCAAGAAGTACTTTATTAGGTTATTTTTTAAAATTTGATGCTGCCTGGACAATGAGTGGTTTCTTTAAAGGTAAACCGCAATTGTACTTTTCGATGGGGCTGGATTTTTAAAAGGGTATAAAAATTATTTTACAAGTGCCTGGTTTAAAAAACCGGGCAATTTTTTTATTATTAAATACAGCAAATAAAAAAGTGTGGTAAGTATAAAAGTTATACCCCAGGTTTTTAAATGCTGAAAAGGGAAAATAAATCTTTCTCCAATAGAAATTATTAAGCCAAAAGGATTGCTGATAATATCCCAGCTGTTCCAGCGTAAAAACCTGCCGAGGTAAACACCAAATGAAGCCAAAAATAAAATTGATACTATCAGCCGCTCTGTAATTCTGCTGCTAAAATGAAATTGTAAAAATTGGTGTACCCGAAATAAAGATACAAATGCCATAATCAATCCCACTATTGAAGAAGAGAAAATTAATATGGCATCAAACCATTTTGGTACAATTGTTTCCTGTTCAAGGTGAATTAAATCGGTAACGATATACAATGCATTGGGAAAAAATACCAGCCAGCAGCAAAAAACAAACAATTGCTTCCATTTTCTTGAACCGGTTATTTTTTTAAAAGAACCGCTGATGATTAAAGGAACCCATGCCAAAAAAATATTCCACACCAAAAACAAATAATTTATTTTGCCTGAATAAATTATACGCACTAAAATTAACAGCCCAATAAAAAGAAAAAAGGCCAGTAGTATTTTTTGAAATGAAATGCTTGTTTTCAATTTTTACAATGTTTTTAAATAAATAATTATTTTAGGCAGAAAGATTATACTGCCCATTACAAAACTGCTGCCAGCAGCCACTAAAACTGCCCCTGCAGCGATATCTTTTATTTTTTTTATTGCCGGATGAATGTCTTTATTTACGACATCACATAATTTTTCAATTGCGGTGTTTATCATTTCCATACTTATAACAAAGGCAATACAAAAAATTATTATCAGCCATTCATTTGTGGAAATACCAAATACGATTCCCAGCAATATTGCAACAGCAGCAAGAAGTACATGGATTTTAAAATTGGTTTCAGACGTGAAGCAAATTTTTATACCGTTAAATGCAAAGGCAAAAGATTTAAATAATTTCATACCACTTTTTTTGTAAGATACAATGAGTTTATGAAGTTTTATCCGCCACCCATTTCCACCAAAATGCGGTGCAGGTAGCATAAATAAAAATTTGATACAGCTCGTCGGAAATTGAATGTGCATTTCTGTCAACTGCCATAACTACCGGCACCATAAAAATTATTGCCAGTATAGTTACTGCAAATCCTAATGGGTGAACTGGAATATAAATCCATCCTGTTCTTTTAAACCAGAGTTGTTTCATGTTTTATTTATTTAATGATGATGTAATAACTGCTTTTGATAAATAATTTTCAACATAATCATCAGCGGCATTCCACGATAACCAGGAATAGTTTTTTTGCTCATTTAAAAAATCTCTTTTGCGTTGCTCAAAAACTTGCTTTGGCGAAAATGGTGAACGGTATAAATAATCTCCCTCTCCCTGCACAGTAGTTTTATCCAGCAATACCTCCTGATTTTTTTCAATCAGCGGTAATGTTTTATCAGAAAGTGTTAACAGAAATTGCACATCCAGCGGAATGGTGCTTTTATGAGCAAGGTTATACTTCGCCATCGTTTCGTCCCAATGCACACAAGATGCTGCAACCAGAAGTATAATGGCAAACCATCCATTAACCCTCAATAAATAATAACTGGTTTTACGCTGATGTATTTTTATAAACACGGTAATTAATCCCATCAATACCATCGATAGAAAAACCAGCACTCCAATTCGTTTGTAAGCAAGCCCCAGATGCTGTATATAATAATAATCTCTGAGCAAAACAGATATTACCAAAACAGCGTTTTGAAAAATCCATCCATAAGCACCATATCGCAGCCATTTATTTTTTTTATAAAAATTTAAATTCCCCCTGAAGAAAAATAATAGTACCAGCATAGCCAGTACAATGGAAAATATCAACATGCCTGTACCTTCATGCACA
>NZ_JANPCM010000617.1:0-1504 GCF_031430955.1 Ferruginibacter sp. | reverse complement strand
ATAAAATAATAGCTGCTGTAATAATTAATCCAAATGTTTTTACCTGTTTCATATATTAGTTTTGATACTTAATGTTTGTTGTTTATAATTTTCCTGCGGCTTTCAGCCAGTCAATTTTTGCAGTGATGGCATCGTACAAACTGCTGTAATAATTATTTTGTGCTACTGATAATTGTGCCTGTGCAAGGTAGAGTTCATCACTTCTGCCAAGGCCCTGCTCATATTTTATCTTAGTAGTGGTATATACTTTTTGTGCCAGTTCAATATTTTTTTTCTGATTATCAACTGTAAGCATTGCGCTAACCATTTTGGTACGGCTTTGCTCAATATCAGCATCAATATTTTGCTTTAATTGAGTGGTACTGTTTTTTGTTTTCTCCAGTTCTAATCTTGCTTTTTGTATTTGCGAATTGCGTGAGAAGCCACTAAAAATTGGAACAGACATTTTAAAACCAACAATAGATGTAGTGAACCAATCGCCTTTATTAAAAAAATTAAAACTGTTACGCTGTGCATTTTTACTGTAGCTGGCAAAAGCGGCAATGGTGGGTATTTTACTAAGTTGATAGCGCTTTACATTATAGCCACCCAATTTTTCCGCCATGGCTAATAACTGTATTTCTTTACGATCGTTATAAGTATAACTGCTGTCTAAAATATTTGCTTTTAAATCTTCATCACTTATTGAATCCGTTAATACTAATTCATCTTTTTGCGGCATGCCCATTAAAAATTTTAAGCCTGAGTTGCCCACCGCCAGCATACTCTCATACTTTATTTTTTCTGTTTGCAGGTTATTTAACTGCACTGTTGTTTTATCAATATCTAATTTTTCTGAAAAACCATTTTTATACATTTCTTTAGTGTCGTGCAATAATTTATTAACCAGCTCAATATTGGCATCAATAGAACCAATTTGTTTTTTGCCTACAGCCAGCTGGTAATAAATTTTATAAATATTTACTTTTATTTGCTCCTGCGTTATCTCAGCAGTTTTTTTATAATAATCTATTACCGCACCTCTTGCTACCAAGCCAACAAAAACCTGACCATCAAAAAGTAACTGGCTTACATCAATACCACCACTTGCATTCCACGATGTACCAAACTGTGCAGGTATGCTGCCAAAGCCACCGGCAGGAAATTTTATTGTTTGGCCAGAGCCATCTTTAACACCCTGGTCTACCAGTACCTGGTAAGTTGCCGGGCTGATAAAATCTGGCAATGTTGTTACCGGAATATCAAAATAATGAGTAGTGCTTATACTGCCATTTACCTGCGGATAAGCTGCTGAAGTAATTTGCCTGTTAGCCTGGTGTTGTATGTCAACATCAAGCAGTGCATTTTTTACTGTTACAGAATTTTTGTTTGCGTATTCAACACATTGTTTAATACTAAATTCATTTTTCTGCTGTGCATTTGCAACGGCAGATAATAATACCAAACTTATTACAGCAGTACTATTAAGCCAAAATTTTTTCATTAGTGTTCGTATTTTTTGTTC
>NZ_JANPCM010000616.1:0-1993 GCF_031430955.1 Ferruginibacter sp. | reverse complement strand
TGAAGGTATTGCCAAAACATTTCGGCATGCATACTTTGTAAAATATTTTTTGCAGGGCCTTTGGCTTTTGCAATTAAAGTATCCACAAAAAAAATATTGTTCTCACGGCTGTCTTCCTCCACCATGTTGCGGTATTTTATCTGGTACATGCAGCTTTTTATTTGCTGTGCATCATTGTTTTCTTTTACCGCCAGTTTATAAATTACCATTACTTCGGCCAATGCAGATTTGGTGAGGCCTTTCTTTTCGAGTGCCTCCACTTTTTTCCAATTTTGTATATAACTATTTTTTGTTTGCGCCATAATGGTTAATGCCAAAAGGGTAAAAATTACGGTTAAAATTTTCTTTAAAAACATAAGGAACTTATTTTTATTACAAGATACAATTTGTTATTGAAGGGTTGCCAACCTTTGTAAGTGACTTAAAGTTTTATAAATATGTTATAAAAGTCGGCAACGCAAAAATTACAATACAGCTATCAGATGTATCAGTTGCATAAATTTCATAAATACCTTTACATATTTTTCTTTAACATTTTATTAAGTGTTTGTTTGGCATGCGGCATAGGGTTTGAATATTACACATCAGCAGTTAAAAAATAAAATAAAAGCTGCAAATAAAATTGTTCACTTCTAAAATTATTACAATGAAAAAGATCTTTACTTTACTATCAGTGCTGGGGATTATATCCTCATCATTTGCCCAGTGGCAGCAAAATCCACAACAGTATCCCAATCAAAATGGCGGGCCAAGACAAAACAATAATTACAATCAAAACAGCTCTTTAATTGTAAGTTCTGCATCGCAGCGCCAGGTTTCGGTTTATGTTGACAGTTATCAATATCAAAGTAATGGTAACAATGGTGAAATAAATGTGGGCCAGTTAAGTTCCGGCAATCATAATATTATCATCTACGAAATGAAGAAAAACTTCTGGGGTAAAACAGTACAGCAGGAAGTATATAACTCTAACCTGTATTTAAAACCCGGTGTTGAAACCACACTTTTTATTAACAATTTAGGACAGGTAAGCATTAGTGAGCGCCAGTTAAATAATAATAACAGTGGCAATTATGATAATGGCAACGGTCCGGGTAACAATGGTAACGGTGTTGGTTATGGTTACGGAAGAAAAAAGAATAAGAACAAGAATAAAAAAGAGAAATGCGATGACGACCACGATAACAGGGGAAATAATGGTAATGGCCGTGGCCGCGGTAACAAAGGCGGCAGGGATGACGATTAATCCTTTGGATTCTATATATATAAACAATGCCCCGAAATTTCGGGGCATTTGTTTTATAAATTCGATAAAGCTTCGATGACCTCAGCCTGACAAAAAAAAATTGATAAACTCAGTCTTACAAATCTTAAATTTATTTCTTCAATGCTTCAGCCATTGTTTTACCAATATCTGCAGGGCTTGCTGCTACATGAATACCGCATGCTGCCATAATTTTCATTTTAGCTGCAGCAGTATCATCTTCGCCACCAACAATAGCACCAGCATGGCCCATACGCCTGCCCGGAGGTGCAGTTTGCCCGGCAATAAAACCAACAACGGGTTTTTTATTTCCGGTACTCTTAATATAATTTGCCGCTTCCGCTTCCATGCCGCCACCAATTTCACCAATCATTACAATGGCATCTGTTTCGGGATCATTCATAAATAATTCTACTGCTTCTTTGGTGGTGGTGCCAATGATAGGGTCGCCGCCAATACCAATTGCAGTAGAAATGCCAAGGCCTGCTTTTGCCACCTGGTCGGCAGCTTCGTAAGTTAATGTTCCCGATTTTGAAACAATACCAATTCTTCCTTTTTTAAAAATAAAGCCAGGCATAATGCCCACTTTACATTCGTCGGCTGTAATTACACCGGGGCAGTTGGGCCCAATCAATCTTGTATTTTTTCCCTGTAAAAAATTTTTCACTTTCACCATGTCCTGCACGGGGATGCCTTCGGTAATACACACCACCAAAGCAATGCCTGCAT
>NZ_JANPCM010000615.1:0-3074 GCF_031430955.1 Ferruginibacter sp. | reverse complement strand
GCCCTGTCAAGTAGTTCTGGGTGGTTAGTTGCTCCTATTATTGTGACATAACTAGGCAATTTATCAATTTGTAATAATAGTGAGGATACAACTCTTTTTATCTCGCCAGTTTCATGAGTGTCACCTCTTTCTTTACCTATTGAATCAAATTCATCAAAAAATAGAACACATTTTTGAGTTCTAACATAATCAAATAAATTTCTTAATCTAATGGAAGTTTCTCCTAAATAACTAGCAATAATACTCTCATATCTAACCGTTAGTAATGGTAACATTAAAGAACTTGCTATCGCTTCTGCAAGTGAAGTCTTGCCATTTCCTGGAGGGCCAATTAACATAATCCGATTCCTTGGTTCCATATTATATGATCTTAATAAATCTGCTCTCAGTTGTTCTTCTATAAAATCTCGTGTATTTTTTTTTACAGAATTATTTAAAATTAAATCGTCTAACTGCACAAGCGGTACAGTTTCATGTAAAAGATCACTATTGCTTTCAACTTTATTGTAACCATTCATATTGTGAACATTGCGTTTACCATTTATTTCTGGTATTGAAAAATGTTGAAGGCTTTCCTGTAATTTGTTAGCAAAAATATTGTGTTGTTTGGATTTTTCTTCAGCGATAATGGCTTCTACTACCTTACGAAACAACTGTTTGTCTCCCTGACCTCCTGATTGAACTAATTGTAATAATAAATCTGATCTTGACATTGTTTCTTGAATTGTAGCAAATATAAGTAACTAGAATAAAGTTATATAAAATGTGTTAGAATTTTGGTATTAACTTAAATAACCTAACGGAACTGTACCTTAATTATTTATATGATGTTAATCCCTTGCCTTGGTTCATATCTTCACGAAACATTCGTAACAATCTTCGCTTCCATAAAAATTCAATAAAGGTTTACTGTACAAGTGTGCCCTTCCTTCGTCAGTGTAAACTGTGCCAATGAAGATGAACAAAGAAATATAGCCGGGTAAAAAATACTTTAAAAAAAGTGGAACACTTTTACAACCTACGTTTTAAGCCGCCTTCGACAAACTCTGGCTGGCAGTATTAAAGTTCGAACATAAAAAAGCCCCGAATCAAAAAATGATTCAGGGCTGTAATGATTATCTTTTTAAAAAAATATTAATAACGGTAAGCTTCCGGCTTAAATGGTCCTTCTTTAGGTAAACCTAAATATGCAGACTGTGCAGTGGTTAATTCATCTAACACCACACCAATTTTTGCAAGGTGCAAACGGGCAACTTTTTCGTCTAATACTTTTGGTAACACGTACACTTCGTTTTTGTACTGGTCGCCTTTGGTCCACAATTCAATTTGTGCCAAAGTTTGGTTACTGAAAGAGTTACTCATTACAAAACTTGGGTGGCCTGTTGCACAACCTAAGTTTACCAAACGGCCTTCTGCCAACACAATTACATCTTTACCTTCGATAGTGTACATATCTACCTGTGGTTTGATGGTATTTTTTGTAGCACCATAATTTGCATTTAACCATGCCATATCAATTTCAATATCGAAGTGGCCAATGTTACAAACGATAGCTTTATCTTTCATTGCACGGAAGTGGGCTTCGGTGATCAGATCACGACAACCACTTGCAGTTACAACAATATCAGCTTCTTTAACGGCATCAATCATTTTCTTTACTTCAAAGCCATCCATTGCAGCTTGTAAAGCACAGATAGGATCAATTTCTGTTACGATTACACGACAACCTGCACCCTTTAATGAAGCAGCAGAACCTTTACCTACATCACCATAACTTCCTACAACAGCAACTTTACCAGCCATCATTACATCGGTAGCACGGCGGATAGCATCTACCAAACTTTCTTTACAACCGTATTTGTTATCGAATTTACTTTTAGTAACACTGTCATTTACATTGAAAGCAGGAATAGGCAAAGTACCTTTTTCCATTCTTTCTACTAAACGGTGTACACCGGTTGTAGTTTCTTCTGATAAACCTTTTACGTGTTGTATCAATTCGGGGTAAGTATCAAAAACCATATTGGTTAAATCACCACCATCATCCAAAATCATATTTAAAGGACGGTCTGCACCACCAAACCATAAAGTTTGTTCGATACACCAATCAGCTTCTGCCTGTGATTGACCTTTCCATGCAAAAACACCAATACCTGCAGCGGCAATTGCAGCAGCAGCCTGGTCTTGTGTAGAGAAGATATTACATGAGCTCCATTTTACTTCTGCACCTAATGCGGTCAACGTTTCAATTAACACGGCAGTCTGGATGGTCATGTGCAGGCAACCTGCAATTCTTGCACCTTTCAATGGCTGGCTTGGTCCGTACTCTTCACGGATGGCCATTAAGCCCGGCATTTCTGCTTCGGCTAATCTAATTTCTTTACGGCCCCATTCTGCAAGGCTCATATCTGCAACCTTATTTTTAAGGCTGAAGTCGATGGAGGTTTTTGTTAATGTTGACATATTATAATTTTTAGAACACAAAAGTAAACTTATAGGATAATATTCTACAAGTTTGTGTAAATTTGGGGGATAATCCTTTTAATACAATTATTACAGGAGATAATACTTTTTAACTATGGCAAAAGCTACTAAAACAGAAAATACAGCTATTGGCAATATTGCACTGGATGCTAAAGACCTTTTGATATTGAGTTTGCTGCAGCAAAATGCACGGATGACGGTGAAAGAAATTGCGGATAAAATTCACCTGAGTACCACGCCGGTTCATGAACGCATTAAACGCATGGAGGCCAGCGGTGTGATTAAACAATACGCCACTTTGGTGGATCATACTAAAGTGAAAAAAAGTTTGATCGCTATTTGTTATGTTAGTTTGAAAGAACATAGTAAAACTGCGGGCACAAAATTTGTAAAGTCTATTATGCTTATGCCCGATGTGGTAGAGTGCTACACCATTAGCGGTGAATTTGATTTTATGCTTAAAGTGATGTGTGAGGATATGAATGCGTATCATGATTTTCATGTAAATAAATTAAGCAATATTGAGAATATGGGGCATGTGCAGAGTGTGTTTGTGATGGGGGTTATTAAGCAGACGCATCAGTTGGTTT
>NZ_JANPCM010000614.1:0-17798 GCF_031430955.1 Ferruginibacter sp. | reverse complement strand
CTACTTTTATATTTACCGCATCTGCAATACCATTAACATCACTATATACATTAGAAGTATTCATTTGCTCCACAGATACCTTCACCTGTTCCCCTGCAGATTTTAATTGATTTTCCAAACTCTCCACATTTGTTTTAGCTGATATTAACTGCACTTCGGTACCAATGCCCTGATCCCAAAGATTTTTTTGGCGCTGATAAATATTTTTAGCGTAGTTCAATTGTGTTTTTATTCCTTCCATTTGCTGGCGTGATGCTACAACCTGTTGCTTTACTATTGCATCATCAAGTTTTAATAATAATTGACCTTTCCTTACAGACTGTCCCTGTTTTACATAAACTGCTTTTACCTGTGCAGGCCCCATACGTGGCGATATGTAAGAAATATTTTCAGCATCCACCCTGCCCTGCAAATCGATAAAGTGTTCAAACTTTTGTGCCGTAACCGCCATTACACTTACCAATTTTATTTTAGCGGCATTGGCTGTGTTGGTATCCAATCGTAAAAGATCGGCCTCCAACTTTTTAATGTCGGCTTCGTTGGTTGCTTTTTCTTTTTTCTCTTTTTCTAATTTGGCTTTAATATCATTTATTGCAGCTTCGCCATCTTTTTTACTGCTGCCGCAGCTTAATAAAATAATAGCTGCTGTAATAATTAATCCAAATGTTTTTATCTGTTTCATATATTAGTTTTGATACTTAATGTTTGTTGTTTATAATTTGCCTGCAGCTTTCAGCCAGTCAATTTTTGCAGTGATGGCATCGTACAAACTGCTGTAGTAATTGGTTTGTGCCACTTTTAATTCTGTTTGTGCATTATATATTTCCTGGTTGCTGCCAAGACCCTGTTCGTATTTTTTTTTGGTTGTGTTATATACATTTTCGGCCAGTGTAACATTTTGTTTTTGATTATCCATGGTTAGCAATGCACTCGTCATTTTTATACGGCTTTGCTCAACATCATAATCAATATTTTGTTTTAACTGTTCAATGTTATTTTGTGTTTTTTGCAGTTCGTACCTGCTTTGCTGGATAAGGGCATTTTTTTTGAACCCGTCAAAAAGCGGTAGAGAAATTTTAACGCCAACTAAAGATGTAGTAAACCATTCATCGTTATTAAAAAAATTAAATTTACTTCGTTGTGCATTTTTACTGTAACTGCCAAATGCTGCAACGGTAGGCAACTTGCTTAATTTATAACGGCGGATATTATAAGTCCCCAATTTTTCGGCTACACTTAACAACTGAAATTCTTTCCTGTCTTTGTAATCATAAGCTCCGTTAAGAATATTGTCTTTTAATTCTGCTTCGCTTAATGTATCCACTAAAACCAACTCTTCTTTTTGAGGCATGCCTAAAAGAAACTTTAAACCACTATTGCCTGCTGTTATAGAATTTACAATCTTTTCTTTTTCTGTTTTAATATTATTTAGCTGCACCATCACTTTATCCACATCTAATTTTTCGGCAAATCCATTTTTATAAATTTCTTTGGTGTCATTAAGCAGCTTGTCAAACCTTTCTATGTTGGCATCTAATGAGGCCAGTTGACTTTTACCCACTACCAGCTGGTAATAAATTTTCATCACGTTGGCTTTTATCTGCTCTTGTGTAACTTCTGTTATTTTTTTATAATAATCCAATACAACGCCTCTTGCCATTAAGCCCACAAAAACCTGCCCGTCAAAAAGTAACTGGCTTACATCCACGCCTGCATTTGCAACCCATGGCACACCAAACTGTGCCTGTATATTACCAAAACCGCCGGCAGGAAAAGTAATAGTGTTACCTGCGCCGTTTTTTACTGCTTCGTCTACCAATACCTGGTAAGTTGCCGGGCTAATAAAGTTGGGTAAAGATTGAACTGCAATATTTGGATAATGAGTAAACCCTGTACTTGCATTTACCTGCGGATATGCTGCCGCTGTTATTTGCCTGTTTACCTGCTCCTGTACCTTCACATCCAGTAAAGCATTTTTAACCTGGGTTGCATTCTTCATGGCGTAGTCTACCGCCTGTTTTACGCTAAATTCATTTTTCTGCTGTGCATTTGCACCGGCAGATAATAATACCAAACTTATTACAGCAGTACTATTAAGCCAAAATTTTTTCATTAGTGTTCGTATTTTTTGTTCTGTCTTGTTGATATTTTGTAATTAACTTATGCCCTTTTATTGTAGCCAAACTAAATAAAAAATGGATGGTTAATGTGGTTTGCACCGTTACCATATTGTATTTGGTTTTAGGAAATATCAGTTGGTTAAACGGCAGCATTATAGTTTCAAGTCTTGCTTTAATTAATATATCTATATTAATGTCATTGCGGTATAATTCATCTGTAATTCCCCATTCCAGATTTTCTTTCAATACTTTAAACAGAAAAGTGTATTTATGCTGCTTAAATTTTTCAAAGGATTTGGGATAATATTTTTCCAGTTCAAACAAAATACCAGGGTTCATGTTTTGAAACATTTCCTGCATCATATCCATTGCTAAAAAAACTTCATGAATGGCATCTTTGGCAGATGATTTGTCCTTCATGCAGCAATCCTGGTTGTGGTTTATGATGTCCACCATTACCGCATCCACCAGTTCATCCTTATCGGCGTAATAGTGGTAAATTGTTTTTTTAGAAGCCCCCATTTGTACAGCAATTTCATCCATAGTAACGGATCTTACGCCAAATTGCATAAACAGGTCGTGTGCTTTTTGTTTAATTCTGTCTTTCACTTTTCTTTTTATTAAATCAAGAGCAAAACTATGGAAACTTTTTTAGTTGCCAAAGTTTCCATCAGTTTTTTTTGCCATTCGTAACAATTTTTTTAATGTTGGCGGCTATTAATACGGTAAACATGGCATTTAAAAAATGGCCATTCATTCAATTATCTTTGATAGATAAAACACATACAAAATGAAAAAGCGTTTTAATTACCGCAAGTTTTTACAGTATTTTTTACAGGGTTTATTAATACTGGCACCAATTGCCATTACGGCTTATGCTATTTTTTGGGTAGTTACTTCAATAGATAATTTATTACCCATTTTTACTTACAAAGATGTACAGGGCAATGTAAAAGTGCAAAATTATGGCATTGGTTTTTTAATAATAATAGCTGCACTTGTAATAATTGGATATTTCAGTTCTTTTTTTATTACTGGCCGTGTGGTAAGTTTTGTAGACAGGATATTGGAGAAAACACCTGGCATAAAATATGTTTACTCTACCACCCGTGATTTTTTTGAAGCTTTTGCAGGAGATAAAAAAAAGTTTACCAAAAATGTTTTAGCCAATGTAGATGATAACGATGTATGGCGTTTTGGATTTATTACAAGAGAGGATATGGAAGAGTTTGGTTTAAAAGATTATGTTACAGTTTATATCCCGATGGCTTATTCGGTTGCCGGTAATGTTTATGTAATTCCTAAAACAAGGGTAAAAACCATTACAAATATTAGTGCCGCACAAACTATGAAGTTTGCAGTGAGTGGCGGAATTACTGATGTGGATGAAGGTAGTGTGTAAGGAATTGGGAATTTGGAATTAAGGAAATGCAGTAAATTTAAAATATCAATCGAACAAGATGAAAATATTTTTTCGTTGCCTTTTGCTTATTTGCCTTTTGCTTATTGCCTGTTTGCATTCTTTTTGCTGGGGCTTTTATGCTCATCAAAAAATAAATTACTACGCCGTTTTTTTATTACCTCCGGAGATGATGGTGTTATACAAACCCAATATTATTTTTTTAAGTGAACATGCTGTTGACCCTGATAAAAGAAGATATGCAGTACCAGAAGAAGGCCCAAGACATTATATTGATATTGATCATTACGGCAAATACCCTTACGACAGTTTACCCCGTAAATGGAATGATGCAGTTGCAAAATTTGGTGAAGACTCACTGAATAAATTTGGTATTGTTCCCTGGCATATACAAACTATGCTTGCAAGGCTAACTGCTGCATTTAAAGAAAAAAAATTTAGTAAAATAATGAAGACCAGTGCAGAAATTGGCCATTACATTGGCGATGCACATGTACCCTTACACGCCAACAGCAACCACAACGGGCAATACACCAACCAGCGTGGCATACATGGTTTTTGGGAAAGCCGTGTACCTGAATTGCTGGCAGAAAAAGAATTTGATTTTTTTATTGGCAAAGCCGAATATATAAAAAATGCCGGCGATTTTATTTGGAAACGTATTTTAGAAAGTGCCAAGGGCAGCGACAGTGTATTAAATTTTGAACGTGACCTGAGCAAACAATTTAGTGATGATAAAAAATATTCTTTTGAAGAAAGAAATGGAAAAACGGTAAGGCAATACTCCGCTGCATTTACAATTGCTTTTAATAAAAAATTAGATGGCATGATAGAAAGAAGGATGCGTCAATCAATTTTTTGCATAGCAAGTTTTTGGTACACCGCATGGGTAAATGCCGGCCAGCCCGATTTAAAAAATTTGGTTAATCAAAAATTTAGTGAGCAGGATGTAAAAGAATTTGAAGAGTTGAATATAAGATGGAAAGCTGGGGGCAAAATGATTGGAAAGGAAGAGTAGCCCTGTTCCTAAAGATAAAATGGAGAATATTTATGGGGGATTAAGTACATTTTATTAATATTTCAAATTTATCTTCTTTTCAGTTTTGTTATTTTTGCAACTCACAATTATCTGATCAATAAATATAAGAATACAAGTGGTACACAATTTTAACGCAGGCCCGTCTATTTTACCAAAAACAGTTTTTGAAGAAGCTTCTCAGGCAATATTAGATTATAACGATACCGGTTTATCCATTTTAGAATTAGGTCATCGCACCCCCACATTTCAGGCAGTAATGGATGAGGCAAGGGCTTTGCTTGCAGCATTAATGCAGTTAGATAACGACCATGAAGTATTGTTTTTGCATGGTGGTGCCAGTACACAATTTATGCAGGTGCCTATGAATTTGCTGGACGACAAAGAAACCGCCGCATATTCCGATACCGGCGTATGGAGCAGCAAAGCCATTAAAGAAGCCAAACTTTTTGGTAAGGCAGAAATTGTTTGCAGCGGTAAAGAAAATAATTATACCAGCATACCAAAAGATTTTGCCGTACCTAACGATGCAAAGTATTTTCACATTACAACTAATAATACCATTTACGGCAGCCAGTGGCAAAAAATACCCAATACCAGTAATGTTTTAGTGGCCGATATGAGCAGCGATATTTTAAGCCGCACCATGGATTTTAACAGCTTTGGATTAATTTATGCCGGTGCACAAAAAAATATTGGAGCCGCAGGTGTAAATGTAGTGGTGATAAATAAAAATATTTTAGGCAAAGTAAAACGTGCTATCCCCACCATAATGGATTACCGCAACCATATTAAAGAAAGCAGTATGTTAAATACCCCGCCAGTGTTTGCAGTGTATGTTTGCATGCTTACTTTACGCTGGCTAAAAGCACAGGGTGGCGTGGCCGCAATTGAAAAAATTAATGATGCTAAAGCTGCCATGCTGTACAACGAAATTGATAACAACCCATTATTTAAAGGAACTATTGCCCACGACGACAGAAGTAAAATGAATGTTTGCTTTGTTATGCATAACCCTGCATTGGAAGAATCTTTTTTAAGCTTTGCAAAACAAAATGGCATTGTGGGTATTAAAGGCCATCGTTTATCCGGTGGCTTCAGGGCATCTTTATATAATGCATTACCATTAAGCAGTGTAGAAGTTTTGGTGCAGATAATGAAAGATTTTACAGCAAAAAATGGATAATATTTATTTATGAAAAAAATTATTTGTTTGCTTTTTGCTGTTGCTTTTTTTGAAAATATATTTTGCCAGGATGTAATTATTAATGGCAGCAACAAATACCGTTTACTTACCTGGGATGATTTTAGCGGCAAGCCCGATAAAAATTCTCGCTACCAGGCCAACACGTACTGGGGATTAAACTACAGTTTTAAAGGGGTTGATTTTATTGGTGATACTATAAAACTTAAAGGATTTTCGGCAACACTTATGTTTAATGAAAATAAGTCGTGGGTAAAAGAAGGGACGCAAACCCCCGGTTTATTAAAACATGAACAGGGCCATTTTGACATTGGCTTAATTTGCCAAAAAGAATTTATTAACGCCATTAACAATGCCGTCTTTTTTAAAGCTGGTTTAAACGAAAAGGTACAATCAATTTTTACAGGCATCATGAAAAAATATCATGAAATGCAGGTAAAATATGATGAAGAAACCGACCACAGTAAAAACCGGCAAAACCAGGAGAAATGGAATGAGATTATTGCTAAAACATTGCAGCAAAACCAACAAACAGCATTTTAAACTCATCAACGATAAATACACTAATTTTACTCTTCCCTAACAGTTAATAATAATGATAACAATAGCGCCATTTAAAGCTTTGAGGCCCGAAGCACAATTTGCAAAGCAGGTAGCCAGCCGCCCTTACGATGTATTAAACAGTAAAGAAGCAAAGATAGAAGCACAGGGTAACCCGGCCAGTTTTTTACACATCACCAAAAGCGAAATTGATTTGCCCGAAGATGTGGATATTCATGCTCAAAAAGTTTATGACACCGCAAAGCAAAATTTAGATGCCTTTACCAGCCGCAATATTTTATTCAGAGAAAGTAAACCCTGCTATTATATTTACCAGCTCATTATGAATGGTAAAAGCCAAACCGGTTTGGTTTGCGGCAGCAGTGTAGATGATTATGAAAACGACTTAATAAAAAAACACGAATTTACCCGGCCCGAAAAAGAGCAGGACAGGATTAATCATATTAAAACTACAGGCGCACAAACAGGCAATGTTTTTTTAGCGTATAAAAATGTTGATGTAATTGATACATTAATAAGCGACTGGAAAAATGATCGCAGCCCGGTATATGATTTTATTGCAGATGATAATATACAACACAGCATCTGGACGATTAATGATGCCAATACTATTACCCGTGTTACCGAATTATTTAAAACAGAAGTGCCGGTAAGTTATATTGCCGACGGGCATCACCGTGCTGCTTCGGCGGCCAAAGTGCGAAAGGCTTTAGGCCATACTGCAATGGAAGGTGCCGATTATTTTTTAACTACTTTGTTTCCCTCCAATCAGCTGCACATTATGGATTATAACCGTGTGGTAAAAGATTTAAATGGTTTAACAGAAGAAGAATTTTTACAAAAAATAAAAGTAAATTTCTCTGCAGAAAAAATAAATGAAGCACTGGCACCTGCACAACTGCATGAGTTTGGTATGTATTTAAATAATCAATGGTATAAATTAACAGCAAAAGAAAACACATACACTCAGGATCCTATTGGTATTTTAGATATCAGCATATTGAGCAATAATATACTCGACCCCATTTTAAATATTAAAGACCAGCGTACCGATAAACGAATTGATTTTGTTGGCGGCATACGTGGATTAAACGAACTGGAAAAAAGAGTAAACAGCGGCGAAATGGGTGTGGCATTCAGTTTGCACCCTGTAACCATTCAGCAGTTGTTTGATATTGCAGACAGTGGCAATGTAATGCCGCCAAAAAGCACCTGGTTTGAACCTAAATTAAGAGATGGGTTGCTTACACATTTAATTGATGGTGCAGAAGCCTGATTTATTCATTAACTTTTTGTGTATTTATTTTAGCCATAACTTTAATAAATGATGAAGAACCTTTTTGTTTCTATTGTAATTTTATTTGTTGCATTTACAGCCACAGCACAGGATGCCGTACAGCTGCACCAAACTGCCCGGGAGTTTATGCGCCAGGGAGATTATGCTAATGCCATTTTAGTTTTAAACAGGGCTGTAAAGCTGGATGAAAAAAATATTGAAATTGCAAAAGACCTCGGCCTCAATTATTATTTTGCCAAAGAGTATAATAAAGCGCTGGAAATTTACAAGCCTATTTTAGAGAGGCCCGACGCTGATGACCAGTGTTTTCAAATTGCCGGTGATATTTACCTGGCATTAGATAATCCTAAAGAATGTGAAAAAGTTTACCGCAGGGGATTAAAGCAATTTCCTAACAGTGGCGCTTTATATAATGAGCTAGGTGAATTGCTGTGGGCACAAAAAGATTACAGTGCCATTAAGCAATGGGAAAAAGGAATTGAAACCGACCCCGGCTTTTCAAAAAATTATTACAACGCCTGCAAACATTATTATTTTACTACCGATAAAACATGGGGCATTTTGTATGGCGAAATATTTTTAAACATCGAGCCTTCAAGCCCTGCTGCTCCTGAAATAAAAAATATTTTATTAGAGAGTTATAAAAAATTATTTGCTGATGCTGATCTTGAAAAAAATAATACCGAAAAAAATAGTTTTGTTCAGGCTTTTTTACAAACGATGAATAAGCAGAGTGCCCTGGCATCAAGCGGTATTAATACTGCATCACTTACCATGATAAGAACCCGTTTTATATTAGACTGGTTTAATGATTTTGGAAATAAATTCCCTTTTAAACTTTTTGAATTGCAACGCCAGCTTTTGCAGGAAGGTATGTTTGAAGCTTACAACCAATGGATATTTACCGCAGCACAAAATTTACCGGCCTATCAAAACTGGATCACTATTAATGCCGCAGAATATAACGAACTCAACCGTTTTCAAAAAGGAAGGATATTTAAAATCCCCGCCGGGCAGTTCTATCATAAAACACCACAGTGATTTAATATTTTTTTTCATTATCTTGTTTCAAAATATTTTTTTATGGAAGAACAAAAAGATGAAAAACTCTGGAAGCTTGCCAAACAAAGAGCCGGTTTTCAGGATAGTCTTATAAGCTTTGTGGTTATTTCTGTTATTTGCTGGGCAGTGTGGTTTTTTACACAGGGCAGGCATGGATTTAACCGGGGAACACCCTGGCCACTTTGGGTAATGTTTGGTTTAGGTATTGCCTTAGTTTTAAAATTTATTAAAGCATACAAAACAGATAACGATACTATGGCAGAAAGAGAATATGAGAAATTGAAAAATCAGGGTAAATAAAATTTACTGCCCCGTTATTTTTATTATACTGCCCCAATAAAAAAATTGCTTCAGGACTTTTAAGGTTAAATGATTGCTTATGAATGATAACTCCAGGATATTTGATTCCATTACTTACCAGTTAAACAGGTTTCCAAAAAACGACATGTTTGCCGCCAAACAAAATGGTGCATGGAAAACGTACAGTACCGGTGAAGTACAAAATTTGGTAAACAAATTAAGCGCCGGGCTTTTGCAACTGGGTGTAAGCGGCAATGATATGACGATAGAAAACCAGGATAAAATTGCACTGGTTTCAAAAAACAGGCCCGAGTGGTTAATGCTCGATCTGGCCTGCCAGCAAATTGGTGCAGCACTTTGCCCAATTTATCCTACCACAAATATTAACGAGCTGGAGTTTATTTTTAACGATGCTTCAGTAAAATATGTTTTCATCAGCGGTCAGGATATTTTGGATAAAGTAAATAATATCCGTGATCGTGTTCCCACTCTTAAAAATATTTACAGTTTTGATGAATTGCCCGGTGTTGATTACTGGACAAAAATTACCGACGTAGTAACTGCCGAAAATTTAGTAAAATTAGAAGATGTAAAAGCAGGTATTTTACCAGAGCATTGCGCTACTATTATTTACACTTCGGGCACTACAGGCACACCCAAAGGTGTAATGCTCAGCCACAAAAATATTGTAACCAATGTTATTCATGCAAAAAATACTTTCCCTTTTGAAGACAACCCCACTGCGAAAGCATTAAGTTTTTTACCGCTCAATCATATTTTTGAGCGTATGGTTTCTTATATCTACATCACCAGCGGTATTTCTATTTATTATGCCGAAAGTTTAGAAACCATTGCCGAAAATTTAAGAGAAGTAAAACCTAATTTATTTACCACTGTACCAAGGTTGTTGGAAAAAGTGTATGAAAAAATTATGGAGAAAGGTGCTGCATTGACCGGTGTAAAAAGAAAATTGTTTGACTGGGCAGTAGATTTAGGCAGTAAATATGATAATTTAAAAAGTGGCGGCGCATGGTATAATATGCAATTGGCCATGGCCAATAAAATTATTTTTAATAAATGGAGAGAAGGTTTAGGCGGTAATATTGAATGTATTATTACCGGTGGTGCTGCATGCCAGGTAAGATTATTAAGGGTTTTTAATGCAGCGCAAATTCCTATTTACGAAGGCTATGGCCCTACAGAAAACAGCCCGGTAATAAGTGTAAACTGCCGAAGAAAAGGCGGAACAAAATTTGGCACGGTTGGTTTAGTAATAGAAGGACAGGAAGTAAAGTTAGAAGCCGATGGAGAAATTTGTGTTAAAGGCCCCAGTGTAATGATGGGTTATTACAAACGCCCCGACTTAACTGCCGAAACAATTATTGATGGCTGGCTGCATACGGGTGATATTGGTGTTTTTGAAGAGAGTAAATATTTAAAAATTACCGACCGCAAAAAAGAATTGTTTAAAACAAGTGGTGGTAAATATGTAGCACCACAGCCTATTGAAAATAAAATGAAAGAAAGTCCTTTTGTGGAGCAGATGATGATTGTGGGTGCCGAACAAAAATTTGTGGGTGCATTAATTGTACCCTCTGTACCTAATTTAAAAGAATGGATGCAGCACAAAGGCATAATATTCACCACCTTTGAAGATGCTGTTAATCATCCAAAAGTATTAGACCTTTACAGAGAATTAATTGACTCTTTCAATAAATTTTTTAATCATGTAGAACAAATTAAAAAATTTGAATTGCTGCCACATGAATGGACTATCGACAGCGGCGAATTAACCCCAACATTAAAGCTGAAAAGAAAAGTGATTATGGAAAAGTATAAAGGGGCATTTGAGCGAATTTATAATTAACCCGGCGTAATAATCAGCAGTGCATATGCCCCGCTAATTAATTACAACCGGAATTAATTAAACTGCCTGAACGGTTTTTCGTGGATTTGAGTTTAAAAAAAAATGATTTTTCAAGGTTTATATTTTTTATAATTTCGATTCTGATTAAATTACTTTTATGCTGTACACCGTCTTAAATGCACAAGCTTTTTCAGTTAAATCAGGGGTATTTTAATTTGCAGTTCGCAACCTTTTCCTTTAGAACTTTTCAGAACAGCCTTTCCATTAAAAGATTCCACCCTGTTTATTATGTTGGAAATTCCAATACCCTTTCTCTTTTTACAAACATCAAATCCATTGCCATCATCTGTTACAGCTATATTAATAATGTTGTTACCTTCTTCTATTAAAATTTCAATATTGCCTGCTTCGGCATGTTTTATAATATTGTTTGTCTGTTCCTGTATAATGCGGTAAATATTTAATTTTAAATCATCATCACTAAAATCATTTATTACATTATAAGTAAAAAGAGTTTTTATAGTGCTAGTTTTATCCAGGGCCTCAAGAAGTGACTGAACTAATTCTTTTAAATCTATATTTTGTATTGGGGTAACAGCTTTACTTGTTAATAACCTGATTTCCTTCATAGTATCCTCGATCAACCTTATTGGGTATTGGACCAGCTCTTTCAATTCTTTATTATTATTACCAGCTGCAGAAAGGTATAATTTTGTCCCAGCCAGCATTTGGTTAATATTATCATGCAGCTCTTCGCCTATATGCCTTCTCTCTTTTTCTTCGGCTTTTATAATTGCCCTGGTAATTTTTTTCTGTTCCTGTATTTTCTGATCCATTAACTCCTGCTTCATTTGCTCTAAATCCTTCTCTGCTTTTTTGCGCTCTTTAATATCAATACCCACACCAATCAGCTCTACTTTTCCATCATTTTCTATCTTATATCCTGTTAAATAATAAGGAATTTTTTTTGAGTCTTTTGTCAAGAATGAAGCTTCCACATAAACTACTCCTTCTTTAAATATTTTCGTTATTTTTTCTGTTATTGATCCTTTTTCATCATCATCAAAAAAATCGAGTGGGTGCATCCCAGCAATTTCGTCAGCATTGTAGCCGGTAACAGTTTCTAAATTTTTGTTCCAGCGCAGGAATTTTAAATTCTCATTTAACAGGTAAAATACACCTGGCAAACTGTTAATGATAGAATTGGAAAGTTCTTTTTCTTTTTTGATTGCTTCCTCTGCTTTTTTACGTTCTGTAATGTCCCGGGCAAAAGCTATCGCTTTTCCATCTGCAAGTATTTTTACGGTTACTTCTGTTTCTATAAGCGTCCCGTCTTTTCTTTTTAAATATCTGTAAAGGGTTTTAGTATGCCCTGCAAGTATTGCTGTATAATTTGCCTGGTTAACAATAATATCACCTACAAGAATGTCATTGAGTTTCAGTGTGGCATATTCTTGCTGTGAATAACCCAATAAAGTATAACAGCTTTTATTAAACTCATGAATAGTTCCATCAAATGAATAAATAAGTATAGCATCGCTTGCCTGCTCAATTAATGTTTTATATTTTTCTTCGCCCTGTTTTTGTATATCTTCTTTTTGTGTAACCTCCTTTAGTATGTTAACCGCCCCGGTTAACCGCCCCTCTGCATTAAACAAGGGAGTGGTGTAAGGATTAACATGCCTGACGCTTCCATCGGGCCGCTGTATTACTATTTCAGTTCCGTAAACAGTCCTGCTTTCTTTTACTGCAATAGCCATCGGGTATTTATCAAATGGCAAATGGGCCCCCTTTGCATTAAATATTTTCCATGAGCCACACCATAAATCCTTACCTTCAACAGGCACCCTGCCCCATAAATTAACTGCTGCTTTATTATATAATTTAATAACCCCGGTTTCATCACAGGTATATATTGCTTCGGGTAAATTTTGAATTAGATCTCTGTAGTGCTTTTCGTTTTCCATCAGTTTATTCTCATTTTTTATACGCAGTAATATTATTAATTACAGAAGGTAGTTTTTCAAAATCGTGGTATTTATCAAAAAAGAGTTCCGCACCTAGCAATTTGTATTTCTCCTCCAGATAATGATCAATACTATAAGTTAACATAATAACAGTTGTTTTTATACCTGCTGCATTAATCTCATTTAATAAATTCAACGCCGTATTGCCTGGCAAACCACTATCTAACAATACCACATCAATCTTAATTTTCTTTAAAAACCTTAGGGCATCTTTATAAGAAACAGCACCATACACGGCTGTAGCTTTTGTTGCTTCTGAAAGTATATGCTGTAACCTTTCAATTATCAGTACAGAGCTATCAACAACCAGAACAACCATTTTTATTGTTTTATTTCTTACTGCAAAGAACCTGCAATGCCAAATAATATTAAATAGCAGCAGCAACCTTATTTTAGTAGAAGTAGCAGAGAACGCTCTGTAGTAGTTATACTATACGTGATGGCAAAGGATAAAGTTGTATAAGTATTTTATAAAGTTATATCAGAAATAATGTGGTGGGCAATGGCATACCGGGTAAGCTGGGGATTGGTAGATAAGTTGAGCTTTTCCATAATTCGGGCACGATGTGTACTGACGGTTGTTACAGCTAATGAAAGCTCTCTTGCAATTTGGGATACCGTTTTTCCCAGAGCCAATAATTTAAAAATTTCAAATTCTCTGTTGCTCAGTAATTCATGTGGGTTTTTCCCAGTATCCGGCCCGGATAATAATTTTTCTGCAATATCCGGTGTAATATATTTTTTCCCTAAAGTAATACGTTGTATTGCAGTTATTAATTCGTCGGGGGCAGAATTTTTATTAAGATAGCCAGAAGCACCGGCCTTAAGCACCCTCAGTGCATATAATTCATCTGTATAAATACTAAGAATTAAAACTGGCAAACCAGGTTTTATCAACTTAATTTGTTCTAATGCTTCTACGCCGTTGCGGCCTGGCATATCAAGGTCTGATATTACCAGATCCCAATCCTGTAACATAACTTCTTTAATGAGTGATTCGCCATCGCTTACTTCTTTTATTGCTGCATCCGGATATTCATCTTTCAATATCTGCATAAGCCCCAAACGTATAAAGCTATGGTCATCGGCTAAAATAATTCGCTTAATTTTCATATACATGCAAGTTTAATTTTTTAAACTTCAAAAAGGAATATGGATAATAATTTTTGTTCCTTTTCCGGGTACAGCAACTAAATTAAATTTTCCATTGAGCGAAAGTACCCTTTCCCTCATACCTAAAATACCGAACGATTTTTTGGTTTTTACAGCCTCTGCATCAAAACTTTTTCCGTCATCCTCAATATCAACTGTAATAGTATTATCAGCAATAGATAATGAAGTAACCACTTTTTTTGCATTGGCATACCGGGTAATATTAGTGAACGCCTCCTGATAAACCCTGAAAATGCAGGTAGTAATTTCTTCTGTTATTTTTATTGCTGTTTCATTGGCAGTAAACTCGACAGGAATACCTGTGCTGAGAGTAAACTGCCTGTTCAACCATTCCAATGCTTCTAATAATCCATTGTTATCTAAAATACCTGGCCTCAGTTCGCTCAATATCCTTCTTATAGATTGATTGCTCCCGTCTAACAGTGTTATTACATTTTTTAATTTGATTTTAATGTCTGCGTTTCCATGCGGCATTTTTTTATTAACCCATGCAACGTCCATTTTTATGGCAGTAAGTTGCTGCCCCAATTCATCATGAATTTCACGGCCAATTCTTTTACGCTCTTCTTCACGTATCTTTTGAAGATGGGTTGTAAGCTGCCGCAATTTTTCAGAAGTTTGTTTAATCTCCTCTTGTGCTTTCACCCTTTCCGAAAAATCAATACCCACTCCTATAAGACAGGGCTTATCCTCATAAGCTATAGCAATGCCCGTAAAGTAATATGGGATTTTTTGTTTTGTTTTAAGCAGAAAATCAGCCAGCACATTATCGGCTCCTGAAATAAAGACATTGTTGATTTTTTGACTGACTAATTCCTTTTCGCTACCATCAAAAAAATCTAACGGGTGCATTTTGCTTATTTCTTCATTAGTATAACCCGAAACTGTTTCAAAATTTTTATTCCATCTTAAAAATTTACCTTCTTCGTTATACAAATAAAAAATGCCCGGCAAACTGTTGATGATAGAATCGGAAAGGTTTTTTTCTTTAATGACTTCGTTTTGGGTTTTTATGCGCTCGGAGATATCCCTTAAAAAAGTAAGCAACCTGCCATCAGAAAGCAGCTTTGCCGTAATCTCTACATTAAGTATTACACCATCTTTCCTTTTCATTACTCTTTCCGTAATTACTGTTTTGCCCTGTTTCAATTCATCAAAATGAAAAGGTTCTCTTTGAATATCTTCAATTATTGCAAAATCGTAAATGGACATCTGTAATAATTCCTCTGCTGAACATTGCGATAATTTACAGGCACTCGTGTTTACTGTAATAAAACGGCCTGCAGCATTGGCTATAAAAATGGCATCGGATGCCTGCTCAACCAGTGTACGATATTTTTCTTCGCTATCTTTTACTGACTGCTCTGCTTTTTTACGTTCGCTGATATCTTCATAGTATAATGTCAACCCATCCTTTGAAGGATAAACTTTCATATTTACCCAAATATTGTAAGGTGCATAGTAGCTTTCAAATTCCACTGCAACCTGTGTTTGCATTGCCTCCTTAAATTTTCCCCCAAATAAAGATGCCCCAAGTTCGGGATGTACATCCCATATTAATTTACCCATGGTTTCATCCTTGCTCATAGGATGTGTAGTGAGTGCTGCGTCATTCAGGAAAGTGTACTGCCATTCGCTGTCAACTGATATTACGCTGTCGGTTATACGGTTAAGGGCTGTATCCATTTCTTTATAAATCTTTGTTATTTCCTCAACTGCTTTTTTGCGTTCGGTAATATCAGTCATTATTCCATCCCATATCACTCTTCCATCAACCAGCCTACGGGGTATGGAGCGGATATGCAGCCAACCTTGCTCTCCCAATAAATTGTTGTACCTGACTTCAACATTAAATACCGACATATTCCGGAAAGAAACTTCTTCTGCCGCTGCAATTACCCGCCTGTCGTCTTCCCAGATAATGTGATACAATAATGCATGATTTTGGATTACTTCCTCAGGCGTTTTGCAGGCAAAAAATTCTACAGTTTTACTTAAATAAGTGAAGTTCATTGTACCATCCGCCTCACGAAGTACCTGGTACATCATGGTATCAGGTAAATTGTTGCTGAGTGTTTGCAGCTGGGTAGATTTTTCTTTTATTCCTTCTTCGGCTTTTTTACGTTCGCTGATATCAATACCTGTTCCCAGTATGGCTGGTTTTCCCTGGTACTCTATACCAACACCGGTAAAATAGAAAGGGATTTTTTGTCCGGATTTTGTTAGCAGCTGCACTTCCAGATCAGCCAAACCATCACTGTAAGTTTTTTTTAATGCCTGCCGAAATGCTGAATGATCTTCTTTATCAAATAAATTACCCGGCAAAATTTTTTCTAATTCTTCGCTTGTATATCCTGAAATTTTTTCTAAAGCCTTATTCCATCGCAGCAGCCTTGGTGTTTGATCGGAAAGATAAAATATACCGGGCAGGCTGTTGATAATCTTATCAGATAATTCTTTTTCTTTTTTAATTTCTTCTTCCGCTTTTTTGCGTTCGGTAATATCGTTTGTAATACCAAATATTTGTTTGGGTGTGCCATCGGGCTTTCGCAAAAAAATTGACTCTTTGCAATTCAGCCAGTGCCAATCCCCTTTTTTATCCCTCATCCTGTATTCATGTATAATGCTCTCTTTATCTATGGCAGTTGCATATCTTGGATAAGTGTTAGCAAGATAGTAATCAAAATCTTCAGGGTGCATCAACATTGGTATCACCTTATCCCCCATTTGTTTGATATCATCATCAGTATATCCAAGATTTATTTGTATCCCATCATTTACATAAATATTTTTTCTTTCCTCAATATCGTAGATGTAAATAATATCCGGCGATGCATTTATGATACTTTCAATAAAATTATTTTTTTCTTTTAGTCTTTCTGCTGCTTTCTTCTTTTCTGTTATATCCCTGAAGAAAATAGATAAACCATCAGGCGATGGATAAATATGATTTTCGAACCAAAGATCATAGGGTGCATAATTTTCTTCCACGTAAATGTATTGCTGTTCTGCCATTGCCTTGTAATAGGCTTTATAAAAAGGCTGGTCAATGCCTTCGGGAAATTCGGTCCAGATATGTTTACCAATAATATCCACAGGGTTACGGCCAAAAATTTCGCCGGCTTTTCTATTCATGTAAGTATAACACCAGTTTTCATCCAGGCCCACAAAAGCATCGGTTATCCGTTCCAATGTTTCTTCAGGAATATTCTTTAATTTTTTAGGTCCATCGCCTGTAAGACCGAACTTCATAAAAAATTATTTGTTTAAAAAATATAGTGGTGTTGGTAGCTGCAGGTTCGTATAAATATAACACATAGCCGCCTTTGTGTAAGTTAATAAAAAAAATTATATGAATGAGAAAGAAATTGAAGTTACTTTAAAGGTCTATGTCAGAAATGATAAGATGTGATATAACAGCTCTTATAAAGTTAGAATTAGTGGATAAATTAAGTTTTTCCATAACCCTGCTCTCTTAATTTCCAATGTGGCTAGTGCTAAAAAAAGGGAGCCGGTTTCATTATTATCAATGGCATACGAAAGTAATTTTTCGGAAATAATTAAAACTTCCTGGGTATGCTCCACCATTTTAGCAGTACGGTTTACCTGTTGTGATTGAGATATGGAAACGGCTATTATAATTACAATAGCAAGCAGGAGCAGTGCTATGCCTGATATTAAAAATTTTTAAGTCCGTAGTTTGAACTTCATTTCAAGCTGTTTTTTTTAAT